>JBDRTM010000020.1:0-2600 GCA_043824065.1 Planctomycetota bacterium
CACTTTTTCTCAATTGATTTCTTAGCAGCTTTTACGACGTTTTCGACTGTAATCCCGAACTTCTCGAAGCAAACCTTACCCGGCGCAGATGCGCCAAACGATGACATCCCAACGAAAATACCATTGTCACCCAGCCACTTACTCCATCCTAACTCAACTCCGGCTTCAATACCTACCCTTGCCTTAACAAGGGGCGGAATAACAGAATCCTTATACTCTTTACTCTGCTTCTCGAACAGCCTCCAGCACGGCATACTAACCACCTGTGCGGTAACTCCTTCAGCCGCTAATTTCTCTGCTGCCTCCAGCGCAATACCAATCTCCGAGCCGCTCGCCAAAAGCAGCACATCCGGATTGTCCTCACCGGCCAGAACATAAGCGCCCTTATTCAGATTCGCCGCTGAATTATATTTGTCCTGGTCTAAAACGACCAATCCCTGCCGCGTCAAAAGCAGGGCCACCGGTCCATCTCGATGCTCCAACGCGAACTTCCACGCCTGCGCCGTTTCGTTGGCGTCAGCGGGTCTGAACACTAACAAATTCGGTATCGCCCGCAAGGCTGCCGTATGCTCGACCGGCTGATGGGTCGGCCCATCCTCACCAACGCCGATACTATCGTGCGTGAAGACAAATATTGTCGGATATTTCGAAAGCGCTGCAACACGAATCGCACCACGCATATAATCAGAAAAGACAAGGAATGTTCCACCGTACGCCCTGGCCAGCCCGCTTACGGAAATCCCGTTCATTATCGCCCCCATCGCATGCTCTCTAATCCCGAAGCGTAAATACCTGCCGCCGCGCGCATCTTTCTGAAAATCTTTTCCGCCCGCAAATAGCGTAAGATTCGAAGGTGTCAAATCCGCCGAACCGCCCATAACCAACGGCAGCTTCGGCATCAACGCATCTAAAATTTTCCCCGAGGCCTTGCGTGTCGCAACAGAGCTGCCCGCCTCGAATTTCGGCAGAATCTCATCAAGGTCAACACCTAACTTACCCGCCGCCGCATCACGGAACTGCCCGCCTAAATCCGGATACGCCTCGGCATATTCGGCAAACATCTCGTCCCAGGCCTTCTCCACCTCCGCCCCTTTCGCTGCGACCTCTCGCATATAAGCCGACACTTCTTCAGGAATATGGAAGCTCTTTTCAGGGTCCCAGCCGAAATTTTCCTTAATCAGTCTGATTTCATCATCGCCTAAAGGAGTACCGTGCGCCCCCGCCGTATCCTGCTTGTTGGGACTGCCGTAAGCGATATGCGTCCGAAGTTTTATCAACGTCGGCCTTTGTTTTTCTCCCTCCGCATTTTTCAGCGCCTTCTCAAAAGCAGCCATATCATTGCCGTCGCCCTTGACTGTTTGCACGTTCCACCCGTATGCTTCATAACGTTTGGCCCTGTCTTCCGTAAACGACAGGTCTGTATCACCGTCGATACTAATATGATTGTCGTCATAAACAACAATAAGATTATCCAGACCCAGATGTCCCGCCAAGGAGCTGGCCTCCGACGCAACGCCTTCCTGCAAATCGCCGTCACTGACAATGACATAAATCTTGTAATCGATAACGGGGAAGTTCTCCCGGTTGAAATAGTTAGCAAGATATTTCTGTGCTATCGCCATCCCGACCGCATTAGATATCCCCTGCCCCAACGGCCCGGTCGTCACTTCAACTCCGAGCTCTGGGTCGTATTCCGGATGTCCCGGCGTCTTACTGCCCCACTGCCGAAAGTTCTTCAATTCATCTAAGCTTAAACCATAACCGGCCAAATGCAGCAGCGAATACAACAGCACGCTGCCGTGCCCCGCCGAAAGAACAAAACGGTCCCGGTTGTGCCATTTCGGATTTGCCGGGTTATGCCTCATATACTTGGTCCACAGCACGTATGCCGCCGGCGCCATTCCCATCGGCATACCCGGATGCCCCGAATTCGCTTTCTGCACAGCCTCCACAGACAGAAACCGGATCGTTTGAATACAAAGCTCATCGAGTTCTGATAGACCTGGATTCTTTTCAGTTACACTCATCACGATTTTCCCGTAATCAAACCTTTACAATACACTTGAAGCCACAAAACGAACTGAATAAGATAACAATCACCATCTACTTTCGCAAGTTTTTTATCATTTCCGCCAAACGCGGTGGTCGGATTTTCCGGCAGCGCCCTGTTTAGCCGTCGCCGGTAAGCTTGCCCTGAGCGAAGCCGAAGGGGCGACGCCGTAGGCAATACAAGTTTGTCATTGCGAGCGAGGCGCAGCCGAGCGCGGCAATCTCCAAAATAATCAATTATCAATATGTTTTGTTGGAAACATGCAAAGGTTGTCATTCTGAACGAAGTGAAGTCGAAGATCCGCTAAGGCGGGAATCTCTTTCTGTACAAGCATACATTATTCTCACTTGTAGGCCAGATGCTTCGCTTTGCTCAGCATGACAGCAAAAATCGGCCAGTTTGAGTTATTACTTTAGTGTCCCAAAAGACTGCATTTAGCGGGCCATTTGTTCAGCCTCACTTTCGCCGCCCAGGAAATGGTAGATTTCTTAAACAAAAACCCGGAAAATTAGTAAACTTTTGAACTTATCAACTTGCAGCGCATCTTTAT
>JBDRTM010000021.1:0-5870 GCA_043824065.1 Planctomycetota bacterium
AGCTGCGGGTCCGTTCATGGTTCGAATACGCATCGGTGCCGGGATTGTGCTGCCCTATCAATTGGAAAAAATCGGCGAACTGAGCAAGACTTATGGCAATGGAATTGTTCACGTTACAACCAGACAGGACATTCAGATCCACGAGGTCAATATTGAAGATACGCCCGATGTTTTGGAAGCGTTGCTCGAGGTGGGTCTTTCTCCGCGTGGCGGCGGAGGTAATACCGTCCGCAATGTTACAGCCTGTCCACGAGCAGGAGTTTGTCCCAAAGAAGAATTTGACGTTGCTCCGTATGCAATTGCTACTGCAGAATATCTCTTGCGGGACAGAAGCTCTTTTAATTTGCCAAGAAAATACAAAATAGTCTTTTCCGGCTGCTCAGATGATTGTGCGTTTGCCTCAGTAGCTGACCTTGGATTTTTTGCCCACACGAAAAACGGAGCAAAAGCCTTTTCGGTTTACGCAGCAGGGGGATTAGGCTCAAATCCTGCTGTTGCCGTGAAGATAGAGGATTTCATAGAAGCTAAAGAGGTTTTTGAAGTTGCAGAGGCCATCAAGAGATTGTTTGATAAACACGGAGACAGGGCAAATAAGCATAAAGCAAGACTGCGATATGTGCTTGCCAGAGTTGGCGTCGAAGAATTTATCAAATTATACCAAAAGGAAAGAGAGATACTTAAGTCCGATGGGCTTCCTTACGAATCGCCGGAAATTCGTGATATCGCCTCAGCCTATGTGGTACCCGAGGCGCCAGCCACTGTACGATTACAGTTAAAAAATGGCGACATACCGGCAGATGACCTGAACAAAGTTGGCCAAATCGCAGCCAAATACGGCCAGGGACTCGTCAGAACTACTCAACTGCAGGACCTTCTTATCACAGGTATTGCGAAGGAAGATATTGACAAGGTCAATAGTGAACTAAAAAACCTTAGTATAGATGTCTTTGGTGACGGCAGCTCCAAAATAGTTGCCTGCGCCGGAGCTTCGACATGCAAGCTGGGACTATGTCTTTCCAGAGGTCTGGCTGATGCGATTTCAAACAAATTCAGGCAGGTCAATTTATCAACCAGTTTGCCCGAGACAACCATAAGAATCAGCGGCTGTCCCAATTCCTGCGGCCATCATTTTATCGCTGGTATAGGATTCCAGGGCAGAGCTAAAAGAGTAAATGGCAAACTGATGCCCTGCTATGATGTTTTGGTGGATGCAAAAACCATTGAGGGCGATGCATATCTGGCTGAAGCAATAGGCACAGTCCCAGCTAAACGAATACCTGATTTGTTAGTGGAAGCTTTAAGTAACGGAACTGTTGAAAAAGAGCTGCTAAAAAGTCTCATTGTAAAATATAGTGATATCAGCGTAGAGTCGCTGCCGGACGATTACTATTACGACTTTGGTTCAGATGAGCCATTTTCATTGGCTGGCAGAGGTCCCGGTGAGTGTGGTGCAGGCGTAATGGATGTAATTAAGCTGGATATCGACGAGGCAAAAGATGCTCTCAAGCCGGCACCGGCTAACAGCGAAAATATTTATAAAGCTATCATAGCTGTCGCAAGAGCGCTGCTGGTTACGTTCGGCCTGGAGCCGAAAAGGGACAGAGAAATATTTGCTGCATTTACCAGGCATCTTATTGAGCCGGGTTGGATTAAACCTCAGACACAGCAACTCCTTGATGATACAATTGATTGGCGTATGGGTGACAGAGAGTCAATCGACGATTTGCTGCCGCAGGTCGAGGATTTAGTAAAAAGAGTTGAAGAACTTTTCCTATCGCTCGACGCTAATCTCAAGTTTAAAGTTGAGCCGGTGGCACAGAAAGTTATCGTCGAAAAGGCCGAGACTAACAATCATATTATCGATTTGCGAGGTGTTGTCTGTCCATTGAACTTTGTTAAAGCCAAGCTGGAGCTCGAAAAGATAGCCGTAGGAGAAGTTCTTGAAATACTGCTCGATAATGGTGAGCCTGTAAGAAACGCTCCTGCAAGTTTTGCTGAGCAGGGTCAGGAAGTAATGGAAGTTAAAAACATTGGTGATTACTTTAGCGTGAAAGTGCGCCGAAAAAAATAGTTGCTCAACGCTTTGACAAATAGATGTCAGGCTGAATATTTTAAGTTTTGGCGATGATTAGAGAATTTTTAAAGCAGGGAAAATGACAAGGCAAAATAGGGTTTACGAAAGTATAGTTGATTTAATCGCCAGGCCGGACAATCCAACTCCAATGGTAAAAATAAGCGAGAAGGTTAATCCAAATAAGGATTTCTCGATTTACCTTAAGCTGGAGAGGTATAATCCATTCGGTTCCGTCAAAGACAGAATTGCTTTATCAATGTTGGAAGGACTTGAAATCGAGCAAGGCAAATCGTTAGTCGAACCTTCATCCGGAAATACCGGCATTGCCCTGGCGTGGGTCGCAGCAGCGAGAGGTTATAAGCTCGTTTTGACTATGCTGGAGTCTATGACAGTTGAGCGCAGAAGAATACTGGAACTGTTTGACGTTGAGCTTGTGCTTACACCTGCTGAAGAAGGTATGACCGGTGCGGTGAATAAAGCCAAGGAGATTATTGAGAAAACCGATGGCACCTTTATGCCGCAACAGTTTGAAAATCCTGCAAATCCACAGATACACAGGGAAACCACGGCAGAAGAGATTTGGAACGATACGGACGGTCAGATAGATATATTTGTTGCCGGTATAGGTACCGGTGGGACGATTACCGGCGTTGGCGAAGTGCTAAAATCACGAAAGCCCTCTGTCAAGATTATAGCGGTTGAGCCTTCCGCCTCGCCGGTGCTTTCAGGCGGCAGAGCCTGCCCACATATGATTCAGGGAATTGGAGCGGGATTCGTTCCGGACGTCTTAAATATGGAAGTTGTTGATGATATCGTTCAAATAGGAAATAAAGAGGCATTCAATATGGCAAAACGCTTAGCAAAAGAGGAAGGCATCCTATCCGGAATATCTTCAGGTGCTGCCGTGGCCGCGGCAGTCAAAATAGCTAAGCGAAAGGCAAATGCCAATAAACTTGTTGTTGTGGTATTGCCTGATACAGGCGAGAGGTATTTGAGTACAGAACTTTTCTACTGAGACACTTGAGAATTGAGAATAATGATAGTATGATGGTCGGCAAATGGAATATCAAATTGTCATCCTGTTTGCGAGTGCAGCACCTGCACCAAGCAAACTGGTTGTTGCCGTACCGCCCGAGACTGTTCGGAGATAAATAAATACAGAACTCTTTTGAGGCAATGTTTTTAGAACATGCAGGCTGACAAGTATAGCATAAGATTGATGTCGCCAAGTTTTGCGCCCTGGGCTCCTGAGAAGGCATCTTCGAAGGCAGGCCCATACGCGATGAAGGACGTTTCGGAAGCCAAGCAAATAGCGGTGTTAATGAGCGGTGGTGTCGATAGCAGTGTCGCCGCGCATTTGCTCAAGGAAGACGGCTGGGAGGTCCTGGGCATTACAATGAAGATACCTGTGTCGTGTGATACAAAAACCCGCGGTTGCTGCGGGGCTGATGCTGCATTTGTCTGCAACGAATTAAATATCCCTCATTATTTTATCGATGTTACCGAAGTTTTCAAACGGCTGATAATAGATCGTTTCCGTCAATCCTATGCAAGGGGTGAAACTCCAAATCCTTGTGTTGATTGTAATACGCTGCTCAAGTTTTCATTAGTGTGGGATTTTTTACAGGAAAAATTTGGGATTAGCTATCTTGCTACAGGTCATTACGCACGGATTATTAAAACTACCGACCAGGTGCGACTTGGCCGGGCAAAGAATAAAGCCAAGGACCAAAGTTATTTTCTTTATGGAATTACCAAAGAAAAGCTGGAAAGATTTGTTCTTCCTTTAGGCGAGCTAACAAAGGATGAGGTTCGCTCAATTGCCGCTCAACTGAAGCTGAGCGTTGCTGATAAACCGGAAAGTATGGAATTGTGTTTTGCCGGAGAAGACGATTACCGAACAGCATTAACTATCGCTGAGGCTAATCAGGCTGGCGATATAACGGACATGCGGGACAACAAGATAGGCACGCATAGAGGGATTGCAAATTACACCCTCGGCCAAAGGCGGGGCATCGGGTTCGCCGGCGGCAAGCCGCTTTATGTGGGCAAGATAGACGCCCAGACAAACACCATCGCACTGAGCACCAAAGAGGAGATAAGCTTTCGTACTGTCAGGGCAAACCAGGTGAACATTCTTATACACGGGGAGCTCATTCGTAACAAACGGTTGTTCGGCAAAATTCGTTCATATGGTGCGCTGCAGCCCTGCAAAATTATCGAAGTGAATGAAAACGATGTGACTGTTGAGTTTGACGAGCCGCAATTCGCGCCCTGTCCCGGCCAAAAGCTTGTGTTGTACAACAGCAATGACAACATCATCGCAGGAGGAACGATAGTATAAAGACGTAATTATAGGCAGATGGCAAAACCCTTGTGCAGTTTCAGTCAAACAGAAAATTGTGCAATCTCGAACCAGGAACAACCTGTTTTAACTCATAGTTGTATTAAAGTTACTTATTGTTTCCCGTCAGCAGAAGTGACACGGTTTGATACTTTTCGTAATGGGGGAGTTTCAAGCATTTTCCGGGGGCTCGGCGATTTCAGTTCCATAATCGGGGCTTGTACCCCGGAAAGGAGCTGAAAGGAAAAACAATTCTTAAAAAGGAAAACAATTCTTGAAAGGAAAAAATATAGCAGTAAAATTACTTAAAACAGGAGTTGAAATCGTCTCCTAAATTAAAAGTTATTTTGTCTTACTTTTGCTTCAAGACGTACGGGAATTAAATATGAGCACCAGCAACGCGGCTTCTTTGGACACTAAACCCCTCGACGGAGTCTTGGCATCAATGCCCGACGCCGGCCCGAACGACCTCGTGCCCATCCTCCAGCAAGTGCAAAAGGCCTATGGCTACCTGCCAAAACCCATTTTGATGACCGTCAGTGACCGTACCGGTATCCCTGCCAGCCGGATTTACGGCGTCGCTACGTTTTACGAGCAGTTCCACCTTGTCCCGCACGGTCGCCATACGGTGCGATGCTGCCGGGGAACCGCCTGTCACGTCAAGGGCGGCCCCAATATCATAAAAGCGATAAGGCAGAATCTGGGCATTGAGCCGAACGAGACGACCGAAGATATGCGCTACACGTTTGAAACAGTCGCCTGCCTTGGAACCTGTTTCCTCGCACCCGTTATGATGGTCAACAACGATTACTACGGCCACCTCAACGCCAGAAAGATTAAAAGCATTCTCGAAAGGTACCCTTAGAAAGAATGTCCCATAAGAAAATAACATCACTGCAGGACATAGAGAAACTCCGGCAGCAGCTCTTGAGCGGGCAGCAAAGCTGCAAGGCAAAGGTCCTGGTCTGTATGACCGGCTGCCGGGCGCTTGGCGCCCGGGACGTCTGCACCGAATTCCGAAGGCAGCTAAAGCGGCTTTCCCTTGACGAGCAGGTTACTGTCATCGAGACCGGCTGTATCGGTATGTGCGCCCGCGCGCCCGTGGTACTCATCGAACCCTATGAATACTTCTACGGCGGCGTTACTCCCGAAGACGTCGAAGAAATAATCTCCACGACAATTCAAAAGTCAAAGCCTCTCAACCGCCTTGCAGTAACCCAGGACGGCAAGCCCGTCGTCAAGGTCAGCGATATTGACTTCTACAAAAGACAAGATAGAAAGGTGCTTGAAAACTGCGGCCGAATCGATCCCAGGAGCATCGAGAACGCCATAGAGCGCGGCGGCTACGTTACCGCCATACGGACACTAACTGAAAAACAGCCCCAGCAGATCATCGACGAGGTCACCGACTCAGGCCTTAGAGGCCGCGGCGGCGCCGGATTCCCCACCGGC
>JBDRTM010000022.1:0-2693 GCA_043824065.1 Planctomycetota bacterium
ACACGCTTATGTCGACGGCGGTGACCTTGAACGTCCCGAACAGATTTCCGTAGGACTTTTGGGTTGTGATTTTGAACTCGACACAGAGAACAACGCTTATCGAATCAGCAAAATCTACAAAGGTGCTCCCTGGGATGCCCATGTGTGTTCGCCGCTACGCCAGCCGGGAGTAGATGTCAACGAAGGATACTACCTGTTGGCGGTCAATGGGCAGAAACTGGACACATCCAAAGACCCCTGGGCGGCCTTTCAGGGTCTTGCCGGCGAGGTGGTAACGTTGGCAATCAATTCTACGCCTTACATGAATGACGCTCACCAGGTAGTTGTGAAACCGATATCCAGTGAGGTCCGTCTGCGCAATCTTGCCTGGATAGAAGGTAATCGTCGCAAGGTACAGCAAGCAACTAATAACAGGGTCGGATATATCTACGTTCCCGATACCAGCATAAACGGCCAGAATGAATTGGTACGCCAATTCACACCTCAGTGGACGAAAGAAGCTTTAATAATTGACGAACGGTTCAATAGCGGCGGCCAAATGCCGGACCGTTTTATCGAATTGCTGAACCGTCCGCTCTATAATTACTGGGCGCGCCGAGACCATCGCGATTGGCGGTCACCATTCGTAGCGCACACCGGGCCTAAGGTGATGCTGATAAACGGCTGGTCGGGTTCGGGCGGCGATGCTTTCCCTTACTATTTCCGCAAGGCAGGACTCGGGCCGCTAATTGGCACAAGAACCTGGGGCGGCTTAATAGGATTCGACGATAATCCGCAGCCTATCGATGGGGGCTTTGTTTCGGCGCCAGCAGTCGCTTTCTATAACACAGAAGGCGACTGGGAACTCGAAGGCTATGGCGTGGACCCTGATTATGAAATTGAAAACGCACCACACGAGATGGTGGCTGGTCGAGATGCGCAATTGGAAAAGGCTGTTGAAGTTATTCTCGAGCTACTTGAAAAAGAGCCACCCCCAAAACCCCAAAATCCTGCTTATCCGGATAAGTCGGATAGGATAGAATGATTTTGGCGTTATTTAAGGGTCTATTAACCCGTAAATGTTTTTGGCCCGCTTTGGGATATACTGCCCCTGCTTTGGGTTCCCGCAAGGCGGGGTCCCTCGTAGGGGTAAGCTCGTCCCCGCGAAGGCGGGGAAAGGCATTCAACATTTAACATTTGAAAGGGGCATCAAGTCATGAAAAGTTTATCAATCCCGATTGTAGTGTTAGCAGTAAGCTTTATTGTTCTTGGTTGTGCATATAACGCAAAGGAAACAGATTTGGAAGGCTTTATTACAACGCACGTGGAAAAAATCAAACCTATGGAGAAAAAGGCGAATCTTGCTTCGTGGGATGCTGCAATTAGCGGTAAGCCGGAGGATTATGACAAAGTCAGCGAATTAACACTCAAGGTCCGCCAGGTTTACAACGACCCTGGTGAGTTTGCTTTTCTTAAGGATGTGAAAGAGTCCGGACAGGTCAAGAACGCCATATTGGCTCGACAATTGGATGTGCTGTACAACAGTTATCTTGAGACCCAGATAGAGCCGGAGCTGCTGAAAAAAATCGTCGATTTGAGCACGGAAATTGAAAAGAACTTCAGTACTTTTCGCGGCACCATTCAAGGAAAAAAGGTTACCCTCAATGAAATTAAGGAAATTCTAAAAACCCAGACAAATTCCCGTAAGAGAAGGCAGGCATGGCTTGCCAGCAAGCAGGTCGGCGCCGTCGTTGCGGATGATATCATCCGATTGGTCAAGCTGCGAAACCAGGCGGCCCGAAAGCTTGGCTTCGACAATTATCATACTCTTTCTTTAGCCACTGCCGAGCAGGATGTAAAAGAGCTGGACAAGATTTTCGAGGAACTTTATGAATTGACTAACGAGCCTTTTGCTAGATTAAAAGCTGACCTGGACGGTATATTAGCTGCCAAATACGACGTGGCCGTTGCGGAGCTTATGCCCTGGCATTATCACGACCCGTTCTTCCAGGAAACACCAATGGTATATGACCTGGATCTGGATGCATATTACGAAGATAAAGACATCAAGGAATTGGCGAAAGAATTCTACGCCGGTATTGGACTGCCTGTGGAATCTATTCTTGCCAACAGCGACCTGTATGAGCGCGAAGGCAAAAATCCACACGCTTTTTGTACGGATATTGACCGGGAAGGTGACGTGCGGATTCTGTGTAACATTAAAAATAACGAGAACTGGATGGAGGTAACATTGCACGAATTAGGCCACGCTGTTTATAGTAAATACCATGACCTACAAGTGCCGTTTTTACTGAGAAGACCCGTGCACGCTTTTACGACTGAAGCGATTGCTATGTTCTTCGGTCGATTAAGCCGTAATCCCGCCTGGATGCAGCAAACGTTGGGACTTTCAGACCAGGAGCGAGCCGAAATCGAAAAAGTGAGCGGCAGGTACGCACAGCTCAAGCAGCTCATTTTTGCCCGCTGGGACATGGTAATGTACAACTTTGAAAAGCAGCTTTATGCAGATCCTGACCAGGACCTGAACAATCTTTGGTGGCGGATGGTTGAAAAATACCAGCTGGTGAAAAGACCCCGGGGCCGCAATAAGCCGGATTGGGCCGCTAAAATTCATTTCACCATTGCTCCCTGTTATTACCATAACTATATGTTAGGTGAATTGTTGGCATCTCAGTTACATCACCATATAATTC
>JBDRTM010000023.1:0-13532 GCA_043824065.1 Planctomycetota bacterium
TTAAAGCTAAAGGAGTAACCTCTATTGTTTTTTCAACATTGGCTGTAGGTTCTGGAAAAAGAATGAATACAAACAAGCGATTGAGTGCTACGATCGAGCTATTGAGTTAAATCCGAAATTTCCGGATGTTTACTATAATCTTGCTATAGCACAGGAAAGGATGGCAGAAGTTACTTCTTCACAACCTGTTCTATTTGACGAATCAGATTGGAAAAAGTCGATACAGGAACTACACCGCTCGGCTTTAAAAAACTTTGAGAAGTACCTGGGTCTTGAAGATCATGAATCGCCAGAGAATCAACAATTCATAACATACGCAAATAATCGAATCAAAGAGCTAAAGGAAATGCTTTGAAAGAATAGTCACTGGTTAGTTTTGGGCAGGGAAACAAATATGAAAAACAAAGAAATTGAACAAGCAGAAAAAGAGTTAAGCGATATCGAAAAGATGACAGATGAAGTACAACAAAATGAACGATTGAGAAGATGGATAAAAAAATATGGTGTATATGTTTCTATTCCGCCTACCTCGCATCTAATATGGAATCAGGAGGCGTTCAGCCGTGCCCATACTTTTTTACAGACTAAAATGATGCTAAATGCCTGTACTACTGCAAGGTCGTCTTGCAAGTGGGCGGCAATAGCAGCAACCGTTGCTGCTATTGGTGTGATTGCAGGTTGGTATACTTATTTGTTCAAAACGATAATGCTAATGTTCAAAAGTATTTTATAATTTTTTGAGATTGGCGGCTAACTAAGCGAGATACAAATAGATTGCTTCACTTCGTACGGAATGACATTCTTGTATTACGTGTTACGTCGCCGTGGCGGCGACGGCTAAACACAATCCGCCGAGTAAATCGGCAGAGTAAATAAGAACCCCGCAATAAATTGCGGGGCTAAATATGTTTGAGATTGCTTCGTCCCGCCTGTGGCGGACTTTCAGCACTTCGTACCCTCTTTTTATTCGGGGAGTATTAGCCACTGGTGGCTAAACTCAGCTAAATCGTGCTCATTGATTTTGTTATCGTCAATCAAATCAGCTGCCAGCGGTTCTTCACTTTTAAGCCATTCTTCGGCCAAGATGCAATAATCACTAAAATCGACAAATCCATCGTTGTTAAAGTCCGCTGAGCCGATCATTTGTCCTATGCAGCCGAAGACGCCATCGCCTGAGCCATCCTGGCCGTAACTTTGCCAGGCCATAACAAATTTGCCATTCTCTGTTATTGCAACGCTCGGCCGCTTTTGGTCGTCGGCCATATAGGTATTGACCTGGAATTCATCGCCAAGGGCTCCGCCTGGGCTGTCATATCGCTGGGCGAATATGTCTCTTTCATTAATGTCGGGGTCAATTTTACTGTCCCACACAATTATAAACCGCCCCCGATTATTCATCGCTACCCGCGGATTCTGTTGAGGCCCTGCAAGAGTTGTGTTGACGACAAACTGCTCGCCTATCGCTGTTCCGTCATGTTTGTAGCGCCGGGCGTGAATATCATCCAGGCCGGCGAGCTTGAGGTCGCCGTCCCAGGCCACTACAAAATGTCCTGCCTTATTCATCGCAATTGAAGGTTGCGTGATGGAGCTGAATTTGATTGTGCTTACCTCGAACGGCCCGGTCTTAGCGGTACCGTCTGCGTTGTATAGGCGGGCTATTATCGAGTTGCTGCTTTTATCCCGCATCCAAACAACCGCGAAATTGCCCATTTGGTCCGCTGCCACATCAGGATAACGGCTGTCTGATGCTTCCTCGTTAATAACAAACTCCGGTCCAAATTTCGCGCCGTTGCTATCATACAACTGCCCACATATTCCCTTTTTGCCTTGCTCAGGAACATTCATACTCTCCCAGACGATGATGAAGCCGCCGTCATTATTCATAGCCAGGCGTGGGTAAAGTTGTTTGTCGTTGGTATAGGTGTTAACGCGGAACTCGCTGCCGAGAGGCTGGCCATTGGCGTTGAACCGTCTGGCGAAAATATCTTCTTTGTCTTCTCCGGGTCCGTACCATGCGACCACAAAATCGCCGCCGGCATCCATTGCAACCGATGGCACTCTTTGGTTACCGCTGGTTTCGGTATTGATTTGAAATTCCTCACTTAGGGGTTTGCGATTTGCGTCGAAGCGCTGTCCGAAGACGCCGTTCGAGCTGCCATCCTGAAGATAGCTGTTCCAGACTACGACAAAATTGCCTTGGGCATCCATCGCTATGGCAGGATTTTCCTGCTTATTAGATTTGTGTGTATTTGCCTGGAACTCAGCCCCGCAGACTATTGCTGCGACTAAAGTTATTGCCACAGCCGCCAGATAACTCCGTTTGAGCACCAAAGTGACATCCTCCTATGAATAAAATCGCGAACTTTTATTTTAACTGCTTAGCTCCGGCTGTCCAGGAAAAAACAAGCAGGTCTTCAAAAAAAATGCTCTCCTGCCGATTTCCGAAAATAGGTTTAAAAAATGATGCCTCTCAAGACGGGTCCGTCGTTTAAGGGCCTCTGAGGCGTTTTAAGTTGAAAGATGATGAGCGGTCTTTTCAGCCGAGCAATTAGAATTATTTTTGTTTCAAATGGTTATATCACGGCGTAGAATTGTTGGAGAGTATCTGGATGGGTATTAGGATGCCGGATTTAGGATATCTGAAATACGAGATTAAAGAATGGTGGGAGCGATTAGCCATACGTGAATGGCTTAGCCGGAGTCCCAAAATTGTTCTCAGTGTGAGCGTGGTCTCGATGGTTGGGCTGCTGGTGTTTGTAATATGGCTATCGCTGCCGAAAAAGGTTGTAGAAGTTGAGAATTATGAGAAGGACTGGTTCTACGACCTGAAGCACAGAAGGCTTTTTGTTGGAAGAAGGGGGCAAATACCGCCTATTGCGGCCCCTTCGGGCCCGCTTGCGAATGGAGGACCGGCAGGGGTCAGGGCATACGTATTTACTTACAGTAACGACCCCAACACTACAGATACATTTATCGGGTTTCTGGAAACGACGGACCCGAACGTAGATAAGAGCAGTATCGGTCCTATGGATTTGAGAGTCAGCGGTGCGGAGATCTGGGGGAAAGGCAGGCTTATCCGCAGGGTCAGGGATGAGCAATGGGTGCCGGCCAACAGCGATGCGGGAAAGGCTATTCTGAAAGAGACGTTTCGCCAAAACGAAGCCGGCGAGATTCCTCATTATTGTCCCCCCGATTGAAAGTCATTTATCGTTCAATGGTTTGAATTGTTCGTTCATTTCAGCCATAATAAGCTGTTTTGCGTTTTCCAGAGGGCCGGGCAGATATGTGGCGGCGGCCATTTTGTGGCCTCCTCCGCCGAACTTGGCGGCGATTTTACTGACATCGAGGGTGCCTGTGCTTCGCAGCGAACACCTGATTCGGCCATCCTTCAATTCTACAAACAAGGCCGCTGCCTCAACTGTGCTTATTCGCTGACATTCGTTGATTAAATTCTCCGTGTCTTTGTGTGTGGCGCCGGTCTGCTGGAAATCGCGTTGCAATATATGCTGGGTTGCGAAGCGTCCGTCAAGATGCAGCTCAAGGGTGTTGAGCATCGCGAGCGTCAGCTGGAAGCGCTCGTGTGAGAAATTTTCGTATAAACTGTGGTAGATTTCTGTTGGATTCGCACCGGCGTCTATTAACTCGGCGCAGCATCGATAAACTCTGCTGTTGGTGTTCCTGAACTGGAACCAGCCGGTGTCGGTGGCTACGGCCACGAACAGCGCCTCGGCGATTTTTTCGGTTATGGACCACTTGGCGAATTTTAGCAGGTCATAAACAATCAAGCCCGTGGCGGCTGCATTTGGATCGACCAGCTCTACATCTCCGAGGCCATCGGCGGTTACATGGTGGTCGATTATCAGGACAGGTGTCCGGGCTTGCTTTAAGTATTGACCGAAGTCATCAAGCTGCGTGTAACTATTGGTATCGACAATTATAATCAAATCGAATTCGCCGAGTCGCCCTTCTGTCAACTGGCCGAGCACAACATCCTCGCCGAGGACAGGGACTTTCTCAGTAAATAAAAACTCGTACCATTCCGGGATGGTCGAGAGCATCAGCGCCTTGGCTTTTTTACTAAGACTTGCCAAGACATCAGATATTGCCACGATACAGCCGCAGGCATCACCATCCGGCCTGGTATGGGTCGTGATTAAAATATTGCCGGATTTGTTTATTAACTCAATTGCTTTTTGAAATTCATCATTGGTTGCCATAGCTATCCTTTTCGTTCTTAGATAAAATCCGTTTTTAATTTTTGAAATCTATGGTCTCTAATCTGTGCGTTCTGTGGTTAAAATTTCTTTTGCGTATTGGCAGTCTTTCGTGATTTGGACGAAAAGGTTTGTCCAAATGAATCCAGCTTGCAAGGGATGAATATCCTTATTGCCACTATTTGCCTTCAGGCTCACCCGCTGGTTCTGCGTTTTCCTTATCCTCAGCAAGCTCCGTGAACGAGCAAAGCATCTCCATTCGCTCGGACAGCGGCAGAGACTGAAACCAGCGAGCCTTGGCTTCAGCAGATTCTTCTTTGCGGTCGTGTGAAATGGCCTTATCCATATACTAATAGTACCACATTGCATTGTTATCTACAAGCATTATCAGGCCTTTATTTAATGCCCCAATTCTACCTCTATCCTCTCGGCTAAAAACATCTTCAAAAGCGATTGATAAGGCACATCTCGTTTGTTGGCGAGAAGTTTAAGCTCTTCCAACATCATTTCAGGAAGTCTTAAGGAAATTGTTTTAACCGATGGCTTGAGGTTCGGCAGTATAACTCTTTTGGCTCTGCGAGTGTCGAAATAATCCAGAGATGAATGAGTCGCCCAGAATTCGCGCTCCTTATCTTCGTTCTTAAACTTAGGTACTCGTTTTTTATTGTTTTTCTTCATAAAACTTCCTTTCCCTGCTGTTCATATCTCTCGCAGAAATTACTCGCAGAAGTTTACCTCGCTTTGTGAATATTACTACAAGCAATCTTCCGGCATCTGTACATCCAAATACCGCAAATCTTTTTTCAGAGGCTGAATGTCTAAGGTCATCAAGAATAATCAATGGTTGATTGAAGAATACCTGTTCGCATTCAACGGGACTTACTTTATGTTTCAGCCAGTTTTTTTCAATATTTCCCTGGTCCCAGTCGAATCCCGTACACTGCAATAATTTTTCTATATCATCCATTTCAACATAAGTATATGATAGTTATATACACATGTCAAGCTGATTTTTCTAATGAATTACGTAATATTGAAGCTGGCCGGTGTAGGCATCACCATCCGGCCTGGTATGGGTCGTAATTAAAATATTGCTGGATTTGTCTATCAACTCAACGGCTTTTTGAAAATCCATATCAATTCCTTTTTAGCCACAGATTTCACGGATTACACTGATTTTATTTTCTTTTTGTCGCCACAGAGGACACAGAGAAAAACGAATTTTTTTAATCTATTGTATGAACGATTTTGATATCACCTGAAACCTATTTTCGATTTCCTGAAAGTCCAAATCGTAGAATTTATGAATTTCCTTGAAGAAGATATAAACCTGTATCAAACATTCGAATTTTAGATCATCAATGTTCTCTGCGGTATTTCCTTCACACATGGTCATTCCTCTGTCCTCCCTGATTGTATCTGACAGTACTAGCAAATCTGGATGGACAGAATCATGGTATTGAGAGTGCATACCACTAACTCTATTGCCTTTTCCAATAAATAAGTTTCACTTTTTGATTCGCCTTCGGCGAAGCTATTGAAATAGATTCCTCCGCTTCGGCACGACAAAGCCGTGCCTTCGGTCGGAATGACGGTACGTATAGAATGTTACACTCACTTTTTAGAGACGGCAATAGAATCCTGGATTCCTGCTTTCGCAGGAATGACAAATTAGGATAATCTTTGTTCATTTGTGGTTAAAATTTCTTTTGCGTATTGGCAGTCTTTTGCGATTTGGGTGGAGAGGTGCTGGGGTGAGCTAAACTTTTGCTGGTGTCTGATAAACTCCACAAAATCCATGGCGAGGTATTTGCCGTATAAATCACCTGTGTCTTGCTCGAGTATGTGGGCCTCGACCAGAAGAGGATGGTCGGAAATAAAAGTCTTTGCTCTTCCGATACTAAATGCGGCAGGGAGCTTGCTCTTACTTTCAGAGAGTTGTTCTTCAGTGTCGGCTATCTCCACGAAGCCGGCATAGACACCCTCAGCAGGTATAATCTGGTTTGCCGGGTCGATATTGGCCGTGGGGAATCCTAACTTTCTACCTTTTCCCTTGCCCAGAGTGGTTTGGCCGGATAGTCGATAATATCTGCCCAAGGCTTGTGCGGTATCCGTTAGTTTGCCCTTGTGCAGCAAATGTCGAATCAGGGTGCTGGAGACCCTGGCATTTTGTTCGTCAGCAAGTTTAATCTCTTTGCCCGGCACAATAACGATTTCGAAGCTGAACCTCTCTCCCAGCTCTTTTAGTATCCGGACGTTACCACTTCTGCCGTAACCGAAATTAAAATCTTCCCCTTCGACCACAACATCCGGCTGAACAGACTTTAGAAGAAATTCATCAACAAAGGACTCCGGGGAAAGGTTCAAAATCCTATAGCTGCTTTCTAAAACTACCAGGCAATCCACACCAAATTGAGTGAGTAAATGTTTTTTCAACACTATTGGTGTTAATACACCGGGTGCTTTTTCCGGATATAAGATAGCTACAGGATGCGGCTCAAAGGTCATCAGGACAAGCTCAGAGTGCCTTTGGTCAGCGAGCTTTCGGGCGACGTTGATTATTTCCTGATGTCCGAGGTGGACGCCATCGAAATTGCCAATGGTCAGCACACAGCCTTTTTTTATTTTCGCTAATTGCGAAAGGCCCGAGTTTGTTTCTATAATTTCCACTACAGTTTTACCTTTTTATGGAGAATATTAATTTCTTGCAGAGCAAGCTCGAATGAGGGCGCCGTAGATTGCGTTTCGGTGCTCGGTATCTTCCATTTTTTCCGGATGCCACTGGACAAATAATCCGAACCGACAGTCGAGGCACTCCAGGGCCTCGATGACACCATCCTCGGCGTGAGCAATAACCTTCAGCTTCTTCCCCAGCTTATCGACCGCCTGATGGTGGTTTGAATAGACGAGGGCCTCTTGGGCTCCAAGGAGCTCAGCCAAAGAGCTGCCCGGCTTAATCCGCACACGATGGTACTTTCGGCGATGCGTCACGTCTGTTCCCACTTGCGAAGGGATGTCCTGTATGAGCGAGCCACCTGAGACTACATTTGTAAACTGCATCCCCAGACAAATGCCCAGCAGGGGTTTGCCGCTACTCAACCATAAGGAGATTAGTTTTCTTTCAAAATTGTACCGCTGCATCGGTAATACTTTTACTGTTTCGTGTGGCTGCCGGTCGTAAGCCGAAGGCGGGATATCCGCGCCTCCTATCAGCACCAAGCCGTCCAGCTCCTGGACATATCGCTGCAAAATCTCTTCATTCGTAACCGTCGGCAGCACTACCGGGACGCCGCCGTTCTCAGCAACAGCCTCCACATAAGTGAAGCCAACCATAGTCGAAGCCGAATCGTCTTCCTTATCCACCTTGTAAACACTCGTAATTCCGATGAGCGGCTGAGAAGGTTTATAGGTGCTTTGGCAACCCGCACAAGCCGTGAGAATCACCAAACACAACAACCCAATTATCTTCTTCATTGTTTGCTCCTTTATAGTCATAATGTTCGTTCGCGACATAATACCTTGCTGTTGTCCAAATACATAGAGTTTCTAATTTACTCCGCTGAGCTAAAATCCGCAATGCTTTTTAGCTCGTATATTTGATATTGACGTTACTACAATTAACCGGTGGCTGTCTCCGGTTTTCCTCCTGGATGCTTAGAGCCTATCCGAATAAATATTCGCTCTGGCCTGTCATTCCCTCGCTTTGCTCAAGGACAGGTCTGAACGGAGAGTAGCGAAGTGAATCCCGATGTATCGGGACTCTTCGTTGGCCAGATTCTTCGGCTTCGCCTCAGAATGACAAAGGATGAAGGATTATTCGGATAGGCTCTTATCGCCGGGCCCTTTGAATCCCAGCCGGAGTGAGAGACGACTGAGCATGACGTAGAGCGAGGGTACGACCACCAGTGTCAGGATGGTCGCGAAGCCCAGGCCGAAGATGACGACAACCGCCATGTTTCGCCACCACTGGCTGGACTCGCTCTTGGTGGCCCAGGTAAAGGTGTGGAAGTCGTAGGAGATGCCGATGGCCATGGGGATGAGTCCGATGATGGTGGTCGTGGCTGTGAGGAGCACGGGCCTCAGGCGGGTGACACCGGCCTCTGCCGCGGCGGAGACGAAGTCCATCCCCCGCTGCCTTAACTGGCGGGTATAGGCGAGCAGCACGATGGCGTTGTTGACGACCACGCCGGCCAGGCTAATGACACCGATACCCGTCATAATGATGCCGAAGGGCAAACCGCAGACCAGCAACCCTATCAGCACGCCAATGAGGGAGAGGACCACCGTGGTCATGATGATGAGCGGGACCATAAGGGAGTTAAACTGGATCACGAGCACGAGAGTGACAAGGAGGATGGCAATGGCGAATGCCTTACTCAAGAAGGCGCGTGACTCGTCCTCGGTCTCCTTTTCGCCGGCGTAGCGAATCTCGTAGCCGCTCGGCAGCTCGAGCTTGGCCAGCCGGGTCTGCACGTCTCTGAGCACTTCTGAGCTGAGGCGGCCTTCGGTGTCAGCGGTGAGGGTGACGACGCGTTTCTGATTGGCGCGGTTGATAGTGCCGAATCCGCCGCGATAGTCGAAGCGACCAAGTGAGCTGAGCGACACGGCGTTTCCGGATAGGTTGGGAATCTGCAAGCGGTATATATCGTCGATATTGATCCGCTGGGCCAGGGGAAGGCGTACGGTGATGTCGTACTCGTCGTTGTACTGGCGATAGGTTCCGACCTTGGTCCCGAAGATGGCCATCTTGAGGAAGTTTCCAACGGTGGCGGTGTTGACACCGAGGAGCATGGCGTTGCGGCGATTGACGGTAAAGGCCAACTCGGGACGAGTGGCCTCCAGGTCACTGCGGAGGTTGACGATGTTCGAAACATAAGCGATGGTCCTGTAGGCCTGGTTACTAAGGCGCTCGAGGACCTTAAAGTCCTCTCCTATCAAACGTACAGTGACGGGCGCGCCGGTGGGTGGGCCGTCCCTTTGCCTTTCGACCTTAATCTCGGCGCCTGGTATGTCGGCGATGGCCTGTCGAATTCCAGCGATGATTTCCATTGACGGCCGCTCTCGCTCGGCGAAGTCATAGAAAACGAGGGTTATGTTGGCCAAGTGGGGGCCGCCTGCGCTGGCCATGATGTCCATGCCGCCGCCCGAAGAGCCTACGTTCGTGACGATGTTCTTGAACCATGGCTCGTAGGGCCTGATGCGGTTCTCGATTAGGCGAACGATACGGTCCGTCTCGCGGATATTCGTACCCTGGGGCGTGCGGACGTCGATGACGGCACGCTCAGGATCGCCTTGCGGGAAGAACTCGGTTCCCTTGCCGATCTTTGCATACAGGGTCACCAGGCTAAATAAGAGGCACACCGCCAGGAACAATGTCATCGCCGGATTCTCCAGGCCGGCTCGCTGTAGGCGACGGTAGCCCCTGATGAACCAGTGATCCGTCTGACGCGGTTTGGACGAGCGACCGGCCCAAACCGAGCAGATGGTGGGGCTGAATACGAGCGCCACAAATAGTGAGGCGAGCAGGCCGAGGGACAGGGTGATTGGTAGATATTTCATGAAGTCGCCCATCATTCCGGGCCAGAACATCAGTGGTAAGAAGGCGCATACGGTGGTGAACGTGGAGGTTGTGACCGGCCAGGCGACCTCACGCGCGCCGAGCATTGCGGCCTCGAAGCGGCTATACCCGAGCTGTATGTGTCGGTAGATGTTCTCCACGATGACGATGGCATTATCTACGAGCATACCCAGAACCAGCATGAGGCTGAAGAGCACGACCATGTTGAGGGTGTAGCCGAGCATCTGGATGAGGAAGAAGGTGATGAGCATGCTGAGGGGTATGATCATGGCCACGATGGTGCTTGGTCGCCAGCCCAAGAACAGCAGGAGCACGCCGGAGACCAGGATCAGCGCGGTCAGGATGTTGTTTTCCAGGTCGGCCACCATGTTGCGGATGTACTTGGACATGTCGAATGTGATGTCGAACTTCACGGCACCGGGGATTTGCTGCTGTGCCCCGGTGACAATGGCCTTGATGTAATCGGAGATGTGGATTACGTTGGCACCGATACGCTTCTGGATACTGAGGGTGACGTTTTGGGAACCGTTGAGGCGCGAGTAGCTGGTTCGGTCTTTGAAAGCGGCTTGCACGTTGGCGACGTCTGAAAGATAGATGGGCTTGCCGTCACGCACGGTCAGGAGGAGGTGGTCCACCTCTTCGGCGGTGACAAGCTCTCCGGGAATGCGCACATTGAACTTGGTGCCTTTGGTCTGGAGACCACCGGCGGAGATGTTCACGTTTTCCGAAGGGATCAGTGCCAGAATTTCCGGTATCATCAAGTTGTACGAGGCCAGCCGGTCGGGATTGAATTCGAGCCGGATTTCGGGTTCCAGCGCGCCGAGGACGTTGACCTTTAGCACGCCGGGCACAGCCTCGAGGGTGTCCTGCAAGGCGTCGGCGATCTCCTTGAACTGGACGGGCGAGACGTCACCGGAAATGCTGATGAGCATGATGGGGAACTCGGCGAAGTTGATCTCCTTGATTACCGGTTCCTCGGCGTCCATGGGCAGCTCCCCTTTGGCTAAGTCCACGCGGTCGCGCACCCTCTGCAGGGCCACATCGCTGGGTACGTCCGGCGTGAACTCCACGTCGATCATTGAGAGCCCCTCGGCGCTGCTGGAGCGGATCTCCTTGATACCCCTGATGCCGTTGAGCTCCTTCTCTATCTTCATCGTGACGGATGTTTCGATGTCTTCCGGGGAGACCCCTTCGTACGCCGTGCTGACCAGGATATGCGGGATGGGGATGTCCGGGAACGCCTCGCGTGGCAATGAGAGATAGCTGTATCCGCCCATCAGGATGATGATGAATCCCAGGACGGCCACGGTGGTCCGGTTTCGGATGGCAAGGTTTGTGATGAGCATAGTGTGCTATCTGTTCTGTGATACAATATTAACCTTCTGTCCCGGCGCGACGAAACGATGGCCGGCGATAATCAGCCGGTCGCCCGGCTCCAGACCGCGCCTGACTTGGACACGATCGCCCTTGATGATTCCGAGCTCGACTTCGCGACGCTCGGCCTCTGTGGAATTGACGACATAGACGGCCTTGCTATCCTCCATCGGGATTACAGCCAGCAACGGAACCATTATGGCGTTCTTCAGAGTGCGTCGCGTCAGGCGGACAAGCACGATCTGCCCGCTCCGCAGAAGCCGTTCCTTGTTCTCCAGAGTGATTTCCATGCGCGTAGATCGGGTCTGTGCATCGGCCAGCTCGCTGATGAAGGTGATTGTCCCGACCAGTGAGATCTCTTGGCCCTTGACGTCCACAAAGATCCCCGCCTTCCGTCCGATGGCGAAGAAGGCAATGTCGCGTTCAGGTACTTCTACCACGACCTTAACCGTATGCGTATCCACGACCTCGGCCACTGCCGTGCCGGCATCAACGTACTCCCCCTGCTCGACGAGGAGTTCGTTCAGCACACCGGCCGTAGGGGCGAGGATGCTGGTGCGGTCCAGACGGGCACGGACCTCCTCGAGGCGTGCCTTGCTGATGGCGAGCTGGGTGGTGGCATTCTCCAGGTCACGGCGGGGAGTGGCGTCCTGCTTGACGAGATTCGTCATACGGTCGAACTCGATCTGGTCTCGCTCGACCTGCGCCTCGGCGATTTCAAACAGGGGGCGGACGAGGTCGGTATTGAGCTGGATGAGCAGGTCCCCGGTGCGGACTTCGCTTCCCTCCTTTTGGGGGATACGCTCGATTCGGCCCGCGACCTCGGCAGAGACCGTGATGATACGGTTCGGCTCGACGACGGCCGGGAGGTCGAACGTGTCGACAAGCTGCGGTTCGGCAATTACAGTGATGACCGTGACGTTCACCGGCGGCGCTTCGGTGGGAGGTGCATCCCGTTTTCGCGACGGCATTTTCGTGATTACGGTCAATATCGCTATGGCAACGAGAATGATGACCACCTTTGGGGCGTTCCGACGGAGCCACCCTTGACTTATCTTACCTGTTCTGGTTTCAGGCGATTGATTGCTCATCAGCTGTACCCGTTTCTTTAATTTAAATGGCGGCCCATAATATGAGCCATGGTTACGTATGTGCATTATAGATTCAAGGACAGCGGAATGCAAGAGAGGGCATAGGGTTAATCTCGAAATTAAAAAATTGGAAAAAATATTTGCAACTTAGTTGCAGTTTTGACGTAATAAGTGTAAAATGCCCTTTTAAGAGTATCTAACAAAAAGACAAAATACTGGAAAGAATAAAAAGGAAGATTTTTTTTAGAGACTTGCTCTGTTGAAAACGTGGGCTGTCATTCTGAGGCGAAGCCGAAGAATCTCATTTTTTGAGCCATAAAGAGATTCTTCACTCCGCTGCGCTCCGTTCAGAATGACAGACTCAGACAATCGGCAACTTCGAGGTGCTAAATGCAAACACGAAAAAAGCTTGCAATTATTTTGAAAGAATTAGAGAGCCACGCCCCGTTTACTTTGTTCGGGGCCTTTACGGGTATCGTGTGCATGCTGCTGTTTAAGAATCTTGAACACGAGACGAGCCGTAGGATATTCTATGTATTACACCCAGGGCATGTGTTATTGAGTGCAATCGTAATCTCCTCGATGTTTCAGTTTCACAGTAAAAGAAGCAAATTAATTGTTGTGCTGTTAGTGGGATTCTTTGGCTCATTAGGGATTGGAACCCTGAGTGATTCGCTGATACCTTATGTCGGCGAGGTGCTTCTTGGTATGCACATCGACGCCCACTCGCATGAGCAAGCAGGTTTCGCTGAACAGGCACATATCGGCTTTATCGAAGGCTGGTACATAGTGATACCGGCCGCAATAGCAGGTGTGCTGATAGCACTTTTCAAGCCGAGGACCAAAGTTCCTCACGCAGGCCATGTTCTGCTGAGCACGTGGGCGTCCTCGTTCCATATGCTGATGGCAATGGGCGGGCAGATAACAATCTTGAAAGCGGTGGGCAGTTTCGGATTCTTGTTTTTAGCGGTTTTGCTGCCGTGCTGTTTCAGCGATATTGTTTTTCCGCTGTTATTTGTGAAGTCGCCGGACGATTTGTCGCATATTCACCATCACCATTAGTACAATGTAGTTATGAAGCCGAATTTAGATTTACAGTCTCGCACGATGTTGAAGGCAGCGAAGCTTTACTGTACCAAAGTCAGAGTAGCCATATTAAAGGTACTGATGAGAACCGATAAGCCGCTCAGCCAGGAGCAGATTGCCCGGCGCTCAGGTAAAAAACACTTCGACAAGGTTACAATCTACCGAACCCTGGAAAGTTTATTGAAGGTC
>JBDRTM010000024.1:0-7638 GCA_043824065.1 Planctomycetota bacterium
CGTATAGGGGATAGCGTATAGGGGATAGCGTAAAGCGTATAGCGAATAGCGGATAGCGGATAGCGGATAGGTGGTTGCTAAAAATTTGGAAGATTTTCTGTCTCTTGGGTGGTAATTTTGAGTTTTTGAGATGTTTGCATCATGTGGGGTTATTTTAAGGGAATGGCGAGTTTGGTTAGTTTGACGGATAAAATAAAACATGTCAAAGAATCTTGAGGAACTTGAGAAGCTGCAAATTCCTGATGAGCAAATTGGGCGCCAGGCAGTAGATTCTCTACGTGGATACGTTTATCAAATCTATCAAAGCCTTGCTTCGTGGATCGGAATAAAAGAAGACGAGGTCCTATTGCTTGAGGTCGCCGAGGATTTTGCAGTTCTTGCAGAGGGGGCTTTAACTGCGACGCAGGTCAAGGATACTGGGGGCTCAGTTACCTTAAGAACGAAATCAGTATCTGCTACAATCAAAGCACTCTGGGACTTTCAAGAGGCAAATCCTGACAAAACTGTTTATCTCAACTACCTTACAACAGCACGGATTGGAAAAGAGAAAAAGCTAAAGTTTCCTGATGGCCATACTGGACTCACATACTGGCGTGTAGCGGCACGTGAGGGTGCCGATGTCGAACCACTGCGGGAGGCATTGCTAACTCTACGTCTTCCGTCGAAAATTAGTGGCTTTATCAGAGATGCGACACCTGAGCAATTGCGAGAGAAGGTGCTACGGAGAATACAGTGGATTTGTGGAACGGAAGACCTAGAAGTTTTGAACAAAACAATTCTTTATCAACTCATCTGCCTAGGAGAAAAACGAGACCTAACTCCGAGTGATTGCGAGCATGTAAGGGACTCACTCGTAGGGAAAGTTCTGAGGACAATCGTAAAAGATAGTTATCGAAGACTTGATAAGGCAGACTTTCTACTGGCCTTTGATAAGTCGAGTTCAGTTCCAGTACCGGTTTCTTTGGTGCGGAAATGCATGGAGGCCATGCCAGGCATAGCGGGTCAGTTTTCCGGAGATTTGGCTTCTGCGACTGGTCTAGTTATGACCGTGTCTGAGATTCCTTTGCCCCAACGAATTGTTGATCGCAATGAACTGGTCACAGGATTTTTCGCAAATATGGGACAATCGGGCGCACTGTGGCTTCATGGAAGCAGTGGCGTTGGCAAGACTTTTCTCGCACGATTTGTCGCACGTCGATCAGAACGCGAATGGATTCTTGTTCAACTTCGTGACTGCTCAAGCGATGATCTTGGATATCGTCTTCATAGAGCGCTTGAAGCCATAAGCTCAGGGAACATAGGTGGCGTTATTTTGGATGACTTCCCAACTAGACATGCTCATACATCGCGACTGCGTTTGTCAATGTTAGTAAGTGAAGTGCATAGGGTGGATGGAGCAGTTATTATCACGTCTTCAAAGGCACCCTCTCCAAACCAACAGGATTGTTTTGGAGGGCACGGGCCCTTTGTTGTTGCCGTGCCGTACCTCAGTCAAGAGGAAGTTGCTGAATTGGTGGAATCTGCGGGGGGAGACCCGACAATATGGGCACCTGTGATCCATGCTTTTTGTGGGCTCGGTCATCCACAGTTAGTTCAAGCTCGCATAACTGGCCTGAAGCAAAGGAACTGGCCCAAGAAAGAACTCCTCGCGGGCATTGATCCCTCGCGTGGTGATGCCCAAGAAATAGACTCTGAACGTGATTCAATACGCGAACGCCTAATTTCTGAGCTATCCGACAGAACTCGTGAGCTATTATGCCGGTTGACACTAGTAGTAGGTTATTTTGACCGAGAACTGGCAATTGCACTTGGTCAAGTGGCTCCAGCGATTCAACGACCTGGTGAGGCTTTAGATATGCTGTTAGGGCCTTGGATTGAAATAAGAGCGTCTGATCGATTCAAGATTTCACCACTTGTGAGTGATGCAGGAACAAAAAGCTTAGGTAAAGACACACAACTAGAAATTCATAAACGAATTGTTGACCAACTTCTTACCAGGCACCCATTCCCAGCTGATTTCCTGGGGCAACTTTTGGGTCACGCTATATGTTCAAAGCATGAGTGGGGATTGACATGGCTGTCAATGGCAGTTATGCACACCCGTGATGAACATCGACAGATGATTTCGGAACAACTTTTCGTGCTACCATTGCTGGATGTCTACGACAAAAAACCACTATTTCAAGAAAACATCCATGTCTCGGTAATGCTAAGAATAGCACAGTTTAAAATCGCTGCATGGTCCAATAGGACGGATCGTCTGCCTGCTATTGCTGACAGACTTGTAACCGAAGCAAGAATGCTTGATGAAAAGGAGATAGCTGATGGATTACGTTTTATCTCGCTTAGTACTGTGCTAATGGAACGTCCCTTAACTATCAGCCCCAAGAAATGGATGCCGCTTTTGGCAGAGTTAGAAGAAGCTTTCTCCGGCGAAGGAGAAATTGCTCAGTTTATTCGGACGCGTGATCCAGTTAGAATAGGACTAGAGGATTGGACTATAACACAGTTCATGTTTGTTTTCAGAGCGATATCGTTAAAAAGTATTAATGAACTCGTTGAACTGTTTTCCGAGATAGATAATCTAGAGCCCAATAAGCGTGAAATGCTGCTTTCCGCGCTCAACCAGTTTCACAATGGCAACCGCTTGATGATCGATTCAGCCTGGTTATCTCAGATGGGAACAGGGGACATCGATGGAATTGCGGAATCTGAGAAGTACCGTCAACTCGCAGAAATTGCGAAGACGTGGGATAAGTCGGACATAGCAGTCGAGTGCGAATACGCTCGTGCCGTTATGCTTGATGAATATGCTGATAATAGTGAAGGCGCACTCTCTGCTTTAAAAGAGGCAGAAAAGAAATACCCGAACAGTTTCCGATTGGCGAGACAACGGGCAAAAGTATATTATCGGAGTGGCAATTATCCAGCAGCGTTAACTACAATTGAAAATTTCGCAAAGGACATTCCAAAAGAAGACTACACAGAGCAAACATTTGCTCTAAGAGAGGCCGGAATCAGTGCGGCAGAAACCGAAGATTTCGCAAAGGCTAGCAGCTTCTTTTCTGAGGCTTATGAAGCAGCCAGTGCTGCCAGTAAAAATATTCTACCAATGGCAATAGGACTCAAGGGAGATCGTGCTGTTGTTGAGTTTCAATTGGGACACAAAAGCGAAGCATTGAATCTTATGCAACAAGCGATTATTGAAGCTGAACAGCTCAATCCTGAAGCAGGGAAAAATGAAAAGTACTGCACACTCATCCTGGGGCATATAATCCTTTGGATGCAAACACAGGTGAAGGACGATCATCTGTCTGAAAAAGATTTTAAAATTTTTCCAGGATGTTGCAGCAACCCAGATCCCTCTGAAAAAATAATGGAAAGGGTATCTCCACCATTTTTGGTTTGTTGGTATCAGCTTGCACTCTTGGAAGTGATGTTGGGAATGAACTTAGGGATTTTGGATGAACTGAGGAAACGAACAGGCACACAAAGAATTAAATCCTGTGAGCTAGTTTTAAATGGCTACCTCATGGAGAAGTATATTATTTCGGTTGATATCGATAATTTCTTCTCTTACTTGCCTGAATATATCGTCAAAGCAGTCCATATGAGAGAATGTGCAAAAGATGTGCAGCCTGAAAACATATATGATTTTATGAGTAATGAATTTCCACCTCTTCAGCCAGATGACTGGAAAAGCGAAGAGCATCTGTATATGGCCAAAGATGCTATTTTGGCACTCGCTGCCATTGCTGTGTGCTCCCACGTTTCAAATTTTCACGAAACGTTAAAGAATCATGTCGTGAGAATGGAAAACGCAAGTACTGCTTTGAAGCCATTCATTGAATGCTTCAAGAAACAGCCATCCCAGACTGGGAATGCATATGACGTGCCTGCCTCTTGTCTGGGACGCTTGCTGGGAAAAGAAGTATTTGTGAACCCCGATGATATGTTTATTATTACTTTCCGTCTTTGGGAGTGGCTCTTCAAGACCAATTTTAAGACTACAGTTGAAAACATGCTTGCAGAATATTTTGTAGAAAGCTGGCGAGATATTATTAAGAACCAACGTTTTCTTTTAAAACAACCGATGATATCTGTCCCAGCCATAGAAGCCGCTTTAAAAGAACCAAAAATAGGTACAGTAAAGATTGCTGCAATAGTAGTCGCTGCCGAAAATGCTGTAAAATATCGCCTTGATGATAAGTTTCGAGCAAAGTTAAAAAATGAATGTAAGTGAAGGAGCAAAAATTGTGCTGACAGACTCCGTAAAGACCTTACATTATTCTACGTGTAATAAACAGCACATATTGAAAACCGGCTAAATCGACATTTTTATTGACAAGGAAATCGGAAAGTGCTATGTAGTCAAAACTTATGACTTGGGAGTGTAGCTCAGTTGGTAGAGCAACGGCCTTTTAAGCCGTAGGTCCTGGGTTCGAGTCCCAGCGCTCTCATTTATCCTGAGTCTGAATCCGGCAGGGGTGACTGATTAAGGAGACCTGAGAAGGTGAGTGGTTTGTTCTACAATTTGGGCAGAAAGGTCGGGCCGAAAGTTCGCAAGGCCAAGTGGATATGGCAGTCAATGACCGGCAGTGAAGCTGACGCTATTAAAGTCGAGCACGAAGTTGGGCAAGACCTTGCACGCGAAATCAGGCGTCAGCTGGAAGTTGACCTGGAACCGCAAGCCGAACAAATACTGAACGAAGTTGGCCGTCGTCTGGCTGCCTGTGTCGCCAATAAGTCTCGTAAATTCAGTTTTGAAACCGTCAAGGGCGCCGAACCGAATGCGTTCGCTCTGCCGGGCGGATTCATCTTTGTGACCCGCTCGCTGATGGAACTATGCCGGTGGAATCAGAACGAGATTGCGTTCATCCTCGGACATGAGATGGGCCACGTCATCCGGGGCCATTCAATGAGCCGTATCATCAGCAATTCAGCCATTGCTACTGTATCCAGGGCTGCACCCATTCGCGGCGTTCTTGCCGGCTGGCTGCGAAAGGTAGGCGTGCAATTCCTTGAAAGTGCCTATTCCCAGGACCTGGAGTCCGAAGCCGACAAGCTGGGAGTGCGTCTGGTTGGCGTCGCCGGTTATGACGCCGGCGCCAGCGTACAGTTACTTTCGCGTTTAGCCACGCTGAGCCAGCCTGTCGGCAAACTCGACCTCGGCAGTTATTTTTCCTCACACCCACCTTTTAATATCCGTATCCAAAATATCAATCATTTGCTGGGCAAGAGGTCGAATTAAGTGGAATTTATACTTCACAAATTTAGAGAAATATGTTTGAGTACGTGACTGTTTCTGATAAAATTCTGAACCAGTGAAATATACGGGCGAGCTGCTGTTATTGCAGAGTGAATAAAGGATTGGTTAGTCCGCCTTCGGCGGGTATGTGTTTAGCCAGAAAACTGAATAAGCAGTAACTGACGTGGCACGGGCTTCCAGCCCGTGAAAACACGGCCAAGATGGCCGTGCCACAAAGAAATCAACAGCGGCTAAACACATACTTCGGCGGAAACAAATGGAGGATTACGAATATGCTAAGAGTGGGCATTGTTGGATTTGGTTTTATGGGGCAAACGCACTACAAGTGCTGGAAGGCCCTGGAAGGTGCTGAAGTTGTGGCAGTTTGCGACGTAAACCCGAACATAGAGGAAGATACGAAAAGAGCGGTGGGCAACATCGGAGACACGGAAGAGGCGGTTGATTTCAGCAGCTTACAGTTGTACACGGATTTCGAGGAAATGCTCAAAAGTGGTGAGCTGGATGCCGTTTCGATTACACTGCCGACGTCTCTGCACGCGGACTTTTCGATAAAAGCATTGGTATCGGGAGTCAACGTTTTTTGCGAGAAGCCGATGGCATTAGACGTCGAAGACTGTGAGCGGATGATTGCAGAGGCCGGACGCAGCGGAAAGGTGCTGCAAATCGGACACTGCGTACGATTTTGGCCCGAATACGCCAAAGCAAAGCAGATAGTTGACAGCGGAGAGTACGGCAGGGTCATTGCAGCGACGTTTCAACGCCTGGGAGCAGCCCCAGCCTGGAGCATTGACAACTGGTTTATGGACGAAAAACGCAGCGGAGGAGTGGCCTTAGACCTGCACATCCACGACACGGACTTTGTTCAGTATCTATTCGGGGTGCCGCGTGCGGTTTGCAGTTTTGGAGCAAAAGGCCCCGGCGGTGGGCTGGTACATATAGTTACACAGTATCTCTATGGCGACGATAAGGTGGTAACCGCAGAAGGCGGCTGGGCGATGATGCCTACGTTTGGGTTTGAGATGAGCTTTAACATTGTGTTGGCCAAAGCAACGCTTGTCTATGATTTGACTCGTGAGCCGGCGTTTAGGGTTTGTCCGGCTGAAGGTGAGGCTTTCACTCCCGAAGTTCAGGAAGGGGACGGCTGGTTACTGGAGATAGCCCATTTTGCCAAAGCCGTAAGCGGAGAAAAGGTCGAGGAAATAACGACTCTGGAGCAGTCACGGGATTCGGTTAGAATCGTGTCGGCGGAGAAGGAATCGGCGAGGAAGATGGAAAAGGTCTCGATTAGTTAGTATCTGTTGAGGAAAACAAAAACTGACTATGTCACCCCTGCCCCTGCTTCCGCAGGGGTAAACTTGTCCCCGCGAAAGCGGGGAGCAGGGGTCCAGAGCGAAAAAGCTGGATTCCCGCTTTCGCGGGAATGACAAATACTGTTTCCGCAACAAGAACTATTTAAGCAAAGAAGAAAATGATTTGAATTGGAGAATAGCACAATGAAATGTAAGGATTGGCCGATAGGGATTTGCAGCTGGTCGCTGCAAACAGACGTCGCCGGCGTAGCAGATGCGATGGATAAAATCGGAATTGAACATGTGCATCTGGGAGTCAGGGCCGCATTGGAAGACAAGGGAGACGATTATCTCGCAGCCGTGCAGAAGCAAAACTGGACTGTGAGCTGTACAATGATAGACTTTCCGCAGGAAGATTACTCGACGTTAGAGAGCATAAAAATAACAGGCGGAATTGTACCGGATGAATACTGGGAGCAGAGCCGCCGGTTGTTCCTGGGCGCCGTTGAGGTAACGGTAAAGCTCGGTGTCAAATACCTTGCGATGCACGCCGGCTTTATCGATGAAAGTGACCCGGCATATACTAAGAAATTCTATGACCGTATCAAATGTTTAGCCGATGCCGCCGGCCAAAAGAATATTATGTTGTTGCTGGAAACAGGCCAGGAAACGGCTGAAGAGCTGCGGGAATTCATGGAAAAATTAAATCATCCTGCGATTGGAGTCAATTTTGACCCGGCGAATATGATTCTTTATGACAAAGGTAATCCAATCGATGCGGTGCGGGTGCTGGCGCCGTGGGTAAAACACATCCATATTAAGGATGCGACTCGAACTACCCAGCCGGGCACTTGGGGTGCGGAGGTCCCCTGGGGTGACGGCCAGGTGGGGACGAAGGCATTTTTGAATGTGCTCAAAGAAATCGGCTTTGAGGGTGTTCTGGCAATCGAGCGCGAAGCCGGCGACGATAGGTTCGGAGATATTAAGCTGGCGGCTGAGAGGCTGTTGGGATTTAACGGATAAAGGACAAAACAACAACTTAGTGTTTGAAAAGAAAAAATAAAAAGACAATTTTTTCTT
>JBDRTM010000025.1:0-14198 GCA_043824065.1 Planctomycetota bacterium
TGACCCGAAAGAAGCGTGGGCGCTGAGACATCCTGAGATGTTTCCTATGAATATAAATCGGGCATCGAGGTTTGCACTCTTGCGAGTTCCCGGGCTTGGACCAGTAACAGTCAAGCGTATTCTGGAGCAGCGGAAATCCGGAAGAATAAGGCATATTGAAGATGTGGGAAAGATGGGTTCAAGATTACAAAAAGCCCGTAAATACCTGGTTTTTTAAAACCGACTGGTTCAGGAAGGGATTTGAAAGAGGGTAATTACTGATTTTTAATTTGAATTTGGCAATGACGTACAGAAATTGCAGTTGCGGGCATAGTAATTTTTCTGTTGACGTGTTGTCGCTGTTCATATAAATAGAGATCGTAGTCATCTGTAAGTGCAACGCATGCTCTTCAGCCATATAGGAACAGACTTATAAAGAGACCGATTTTCGAAAAATTCTAAAGTACGAATTGCAATTAAAGCAAATATGGAGTTTTACATGATTAGGATTTTGATAATCGCAATAGTGGTGTTCTCGGCGGTGTACATACTTGTTAGGGGGATTTATAAGCGGGATGAAACAAGCAAAGAACAGTCGCAAATTGGGTGGGGCGAAGCTGGAGAGTCAGGATCAGACGGTGGTTCGGATGAGTGAATTCATCAGCGCCGCTTGATATTATGCTGGGAGCCGATTAGATTATCCGAATGTAGATGATTCTAATGTGAATGCAGACATTGAGGAACAAATCGGCTTGCAGCGAAGACGGAGTCGTTACGGAGTGTTGGATATGATTGAGATGAACCTCTGGGAACCGCATCAGATCGAACAGGACCAGTGCCTTGAAGCGCAGGTCGGGCCGTTGCAGCTCTGGCTGCGACGAAGCGGTGATGAGATACGAATTGCCACTAAGCATCGAAGATATCCCGAGAGTCTGGTAAAGGCCGTTCCGCTTCATCCAGCAGCGGAACGCAAGCCCGCGGGACTAGACTGGAGCCGCTGGGTGTGTGGAAGTTGCGATCAGGTTCTTCTGACGCCAGTCACACCGGATCGCCCAGTCGTTGTGCGCCCCGAAGTGCCCTTGAAGATTCCGCCGGGACGTGAGGCCTTGTTCTTTGTCGGTGTACCGCTTTGGGTGCGGATAACAGCGGGCGACGCAAAAAAAGTTCAGCTATGCGAGGAGCCCTCGGTTACTGTGTCGAATATCTGGTTCGGAGACCCGATGTCCGGGGATTTGTGCTATTCGTTGCGAACCCGGGCACGTCGCAGGATCTCGGACTCCCAGATCGAGCCGCACCGGGCCGTCTGCCCCGTTACGATTCACAACGCAGCACCGATGCAGGTTGACATCGAGAGGTTCTGCGTGCACGTGGCGCACCTGAGTATATATCCGGGCACATCCCGTCTATGGACCGGTGGAGTGCAAATTACGTTCAAAGGTGAAGATGAAACAAGCCAGGTGGAGTATCCTGAAAAGCCCCCGACTTATGAAGCGGTTGATGAGGTCTTGAGCAAGCCGAGATTACCGGTGAAGAAGAGTATTTTCAAGAGAAGCATAGGCAGTTTCGGATTATTTAGTGATGTTTAAGAAAACTCAAGCCTGAGGTGAGATCGAATGAATGAAGTTTTGGCAATTAGCTGGTCGGATGTACTGACCATGGAATTTGTAAGATCGGCCATCCGAATCGTTTTTCTGCTGTTTGTGGGTTTTCCTTTAATACTTGCGTTTGCAGCATTAGTTGGAAGAAGCACCAGAAAAAGGCTGACACCTCAGGCAAATATGCTCATTCGCAAGGGAATCGTTTACTTCGGCAGTATTGCGATATTCATCGCAGTACTTAATCAGAGTGGATATAAACTCACAGCCCTTCTGGGGGCGGCCGGTATCGTTGGGATTGCTATTGGATTTGCATCGCAGACGAGCGTATCAAATATCATCAGTGGATTGTTTCTGATTTCTGAAAAGCCTTTCGCAGTAGGAGATATAATCCAGGTCGGGACTACGAAGGGGATAATACTGTCAATTGATTTGCTAAGTGTAAAGTTGCGTACATTTGACAATCACTTCATCAGGATTCCAAATGAATTACTGATTAAGAATGAGGTGAGGAACATTTCTCGATTCCCTATTCGCCGGCTGGATATTGAATTGGGCGTTGCATATAAGGAGAACATTCAGAAGGTACGAGAGGTTCTTCTGGATATCGCCGACAAGGAGCCGCTATGTCTTGACGAACCTGAGCCGGATGTTCGTTTTCAGAATTTCGGCGATTCGGCATTGGAGTTTCTCTACGCCATCTGGTGTGTTAGGGAAGACTATCTCAAGCTCAAGAAAAAAATTATGCTACTGATAAAGGAGAGATTCGATGAGGAGGGTATTGAGATCCCGTTCCCACACCGAACGCTGTACACCGGCTCAATTACAAAACCCTTTCCAATCCATATTGTGGAGGCCCAAGACAAGCAAGCACCCGAGAGTGAATCCTCCAAAGCCTGAAGAGAGTGAGTATTTAGTGGATCACGTGTGGATGCTGGGATGGGCCTAGCATTAAGCCTGGGGGCACTGTAGATGTACAGAATAAAACCGTAGATATAAATGTAGTTGTTATCCTACTGGGAACAATTGAAGATATGATTAGGAAACTGCCTTTTGCCGAATTATTCGGCGAATTAAAAGACAAACTCACACGACTGAAGGTCAAAGGTAAATGGTCAGATCCAGCCAGCAAGCTTGTTACCAAGAAACCATTAACAGATGTCAAAGAAGCAACTGTCAGTTTTATCAGTGATGTTATTGACACCGGGGGACAGATTATAGAAAAAATGCGCAACCTGTTTAAGGAAATGTCCAATAACAAAAAAGTCAAAAGCAATGAACCGTAAATCCGATTGTTATGGCTTTTGAAAAGGAGGTGCTATCATGTTCAAAACCGAAGAGGCTCTCACAGAGGAGCAAGTTCAATCGGGCCTAAGTTATGTTATCAAAGACGGTATAGCGTCACAGTCAATGGGTATATTAACCGGCGGAGCATTTTTAGTTGCTTTCGCTATCAAACTTGGTGCATCCAATTTTGTTATTGGATTGTTGGCAGCAATTGGGCCATTGGCACAATTGCTGCAACTTCCTTCGATATATCTCGTTGAAAAAATACGTAACAGACGAGCTATAGTAGTAGTGACAGCGGCTCTAAGCCGGCTGTGCTGGCTGTTTATTGCTCTGAGTCCTTTCTTGTTTGGGGCCAAAATCGGCCTTGCCGTTTTGCTGGTATCGATGATAGCGGCTTCGGCACTTGGGGCCGTTTCGGGCTGCAGTTGGAATTCGTGGATGCGGGACCTGATACCACAAAACATATTGGGGGCCTTCTTCTCGAAAAGGATGAGAATCACCACGGGTGTGGGAATTGCACTGAGCGTATGCGCAGCGGTCTATTTGGACCTTTGGAAAAAGCTGTTTGCCGAATATGAGGTGCATGGCTATTCAATTCTGTTTTTGGCCGGCTTTGCGGCCGGCGCTCTCGGGCTTTATTATTTATACAAAACACCCGAGAAACGTATGCCCGCCGTTGGGGAGAAATCAAGTATTTTGAAGCTGCTTTCCAAGCCATTTAAAGATGAGAATTTTCGAAAGCTTATTGTTTTTATGTGCTCCTGGAATTTTGCAGTGAATCTGGCGGCGCCTTTCTTTATGGTTTATATGCTCAAAAGATTGGGGCTGAGCATGTCATTTATCATCGGGCTTTCAATTCTCAGCCAGGTGATGAACTTCACTTTCCTTAGAATCTGGGGAAAATTTACAGACAGTTTCAGCAACAAATCGGTACTTGCCATTTGTGGGCCCTTATTTATCATTTCGATTCTCGCCTGGACATTCACTACAATGCCCGATACATACTTCCTCACTATTCCGTTGCTGATAATGATACATATTGTAATGGGCCTTTCCTCTGCAGGCGTATCTCTGGCCTCGGGCAATATCAGCATGAAACTGGCGCCGGAGGGACAGGCAACGTCCTATCTTGCAGCCAATACCATTGTTAACTCTATTGCAGCCGGAATTGCCCCGATTTTAGGCGGTAAGTTCGCGGACTTCTTTGCAAACCGGGAATTAGACTGGGTACTTAATTATAAAGGCCCCGCGGGAGAATTCAGTCTGCCTACACTAAATCTACAGCAGTGGGACTTTTTCTTTGCTATCGCGTTTATAATTGGATTATATTCAATTCATCGTTTATCTATGATAAAAGAAGTCGGAGAAGTTGAAGGAAAAGTTGTCTTTGGAGAGCTTCTTACAGAGGTTAGAAGCCAGGTACGAACACTTTCTTCAGTCGAGGGCCTGCGGCAAATGGTTAGTTTTCCTTTTACGATACTAAGGACTTTTGGAGTAAATAAAAATGGCAGTGAAAAAAAGAACAACCAAAAAACGCTCGAGTAAGGCCGGTTTGCCGCCGGGAACGCTGGTTCATGTCGGCGAAAAGAAAGTTGAGTTTGTGAGAATTACCTTCATCGACTATGATGAGCAGAGCTTTCAGGAGAAACAGGTTCCGAACATCGAAGAATGTCTAAAACTTAAAAACACGCCTACCGTCAGTTGGATAAACATTGACGGCCTCCATAATATTGAATTACTCGAAAAGCTCGGCAAAGGATTCGAGCTGCATTCGCTTGTTCTTGAAGATATCCTAAGCACGGGCCAGAGACCGAAGTTCGAGGATTATGAAAAATACGTTTTTATTGTGCTCAAGATGCTAAGCTTTAGTGAGGAGAAACAGTCGGTTGAAGTCGAGCAGGTCAGCCTGATATTGGGGCCGAATTATGTCATTTCCTTTCAGGAACGCGTCGGAGATGTTTTCGAGAATATAAGAGACAGGATCAGAAACGCAAAAGGACGTGTCCGAAAAATGGGACCTGACTATCTGGCCTATTCTTTAATAGACGCAGTAGTCGATAACTACTTTGTCATCCTCGAAAGATTCGGTGAGAAGATTGAGTCCATGGAAGAAGAGGTGGTCGGCGACCCGACGGAAAAGACCGTCCAGCAGATTCACTCGCTTAAGAGGGAAATGATAGCGCTGCGAAAATCGATCTGGCCTCTGAGAGAGCTAATCGCAGGATTACAGAAGAGCGAATCTTCGCTTATCAATGAGACCACGGACGTCTATCTGCGCGACGTCTATGACCATACTATACAGATTATAGACACTATAGAAAGTTTCCGCGATATGGTTTCGGGAATGCTTGATATATATCTTTCCAGCCTCAGCAATAAAATGAATGCCGTTATGAAGGTGCTGACAATTATTGCCACTTTATTTATTCCGCTTACATTCGTGGCGGGAATTTACGGAATGAATTTCGAATATATGCCGGAGCTTAAAGTGCGGTGGGCCTACGGAGCTGTCTGGCTGGTTATGATTACGGTTGCGGTTATTATGCTGTTTTATTTCAGAAGAAAGAAATGGCTGTGAAGATAGAAGGGCATTTCTCAGGGTTGTAGCCCAAGGAGAAGCGATTATGTTAATCTTATTTATTTTGACGCTTATTGTATCGTTCGTTGCGGTCAGAATCGGGGCGATCGCCTTTCAATTGACCGGGCTTGAGTGGTCTTTAGCAAAGTTTCAGGCGCTATCGTGTTTTTCCGGAACCGGATTCACAACAAAAGAAGCGGAGTTAGTTACCGGGAACAAACAAAGGCGCAAAATCGCTACAGTTCTGATAATTTTGGGCAACGCCGGTTTCGTTATTATGATTGCCACTTTAGCCGGCTCCCTGGTTCCCCAGGAAACGATACTGTCCAAGCTGTCCGAAACGTTTCTGCCGGTTGACATCCCGCCCGATTTGGTTAAATGGGTGAATTTGGCAATCATTATAATTGTGGTGTACGGCATCTATCGGATTTTCACACATGAAAAATTTGTCAGGAAAATGACAAATATTCTCAGAAAAAAGATTATCAAAAAAGAAATCTTTCAAAAGGTGTCCTTTGAGGAGCTGCTGCTGGCAACCGGCGGATATGGTATTTCACGGATTGCCGTCAGTGCCGGAAGTCCTGTTCTTAACAAGACGCTTGCCAAGTCGGGACTGAGGGAACAGGATATTATGTTACTGGCGACCGTAAGGGGCAGTGAGACAATACCCAATCCGCCGGCAAATATGAAAATTCTGCTCGGTGACGAGCTTATATGCTTCGGTAAATTAGAGAACATTAGAAACAGAATTTCTATGAATCCGTAATAATAAAGAAATGACAAGTCTGTATTGACAGAATTTTACTCGAACAGCTTTGAGAATAAGACAATATGGGTGATTTGTTGGCCAGCTCTTGGGTATATACGTGGATTGTCATACCTTTGTTGATATTCGTGGCAAGAATATTCGACGTGAGTCTGGGAACGGTGCGGGTCATATTCGTCTCGAGGGGATTAAAATATCTCGCGCCTGTAGTTGGTTTCTTTGAGATTATAATCTGGCTTCTCGCTATCGGCCAGATTATGAAGAATCTTTCCAACCCTGCGTGTTATATTGCCTACGCTGGTGGTTTTGCTATAGGTAACTTTGTGGGCATTTACATAGCCGAAAAACTGTCCTTAGGAATAGTGTTGATAAGAGTGATTACTAAAAGAGATGCAGCGCCATTAGTGGAATTTCTGAAAGCTGAAAATTATGGAGTTACCAGCGTTGACGGGCATGGAACAAGTGGACAGGTAAAGGTAGTTTTCACAATAGTGCCGCGTCGGGAAGTACATGGTGTAGTCGAGCTGATTAAGAAATTCAATCCCCATGCGTTTTACACTATCGGTGAAGTGTGCCTTGTTGAAAAAGGGGTATTTCCGGTCAGAAAAAGCTGGTGGAATCTTAATTTGTTAGGATTATTCAGACCATTCCGAAAAGGCAAGTAGAACCGCGTTCTCTTCAAGCAAAAAGTTTGGCCCACAAAATAAAAGAACAAAAGCATATTTAAGGGCGTTAACACAGGTTTTAGGGTCTTCCAGCATTAACGCTCGACATATTTAACGCTCTGAAAAGAAATGCGTAAATATCGGCTTGTTCGTCGATAACTTTGGATATGGGCTTGCCTCCGACGTGTATGAGGGAGAGCTTGGTTTTCAATTCACTTTTACATCTGATATCCTTTGTCGGTGCTCAGGATGACAAATCAATAATTGGGACCCCGGGCCAAGTATTTGTGAAAATTTGTTGCAATTTTTGGTAATGTCGGTTAGTATCCAGCACCTATTTGAAGCAAGGCAGTTAGCAATAGCTCTGTTGGGGTAATGATTCGTCAACTTAGAGCAATAGGTGCGGAATGGATGAGCCGGGCGAAAATAGCAATAAAGGTAGTAAAACGAAAGCCAGCAAGGTCGTGAGCGATTTTGTCGCAGGCCTAAGCGATGAACACCGTATGCTGGTCATTCTCAAAGCTCAATTGTACGATGGGACATGGGAGCCGATGCTTGATGACCTGGAAAACCGCTTGGCGGGTAAGCCGTATATATTTAAGCTGATAAATCGAATAAAAGATGATGTCGAGCGCATCGGCCAGATGCAGAAATTCGAAAAGGAAAATAATGTCGATTTGGCTGACTATGTCGAACTACCGTAATAAATTAGTTCATAGTTATGAGTTTGTAGTTCATAGACTACGAACAATGAACAATGAACTGCGAACTACTTGTGAGGGTTTATGAAAATGGAAAGAATGTTGAAATGCAAACCAGACTCCAGACTCCAGACTCCAGACTCCAGACCCAGGTCTTGTGTCTTTTGTCTTTTGGTCTTGTGTGTTGTGCAGTCCTATGGACTCCTTGCGGAGAACAGCTTTGCAGGGTTCCCGCAAGGCGGGGTCCCAGCCCAAGGCAGTTCGCAATGGCTTGTTTCACCGAAGCTGCTCGAACACGCCAATTTAAAAATATTGTGGGAAAACAAGCTGCCGATTAAAAAGGCAGAGAGTTTAGAGCAGCTGCTTATCCTCGGTAAGCGTGTCTATGCAATTTCTGACCGGAATTATACCGTCTCCCTGAACAGGGAAAACGGAAATATGATATTCGGCGGGATTGTCGCACCTGACGGCTTGCCGGTCGTGGGCTTGAAGCTTTATGGCGATGAGCTTATATCGATAACCGGCACTAAAGTGATTGCGATTGACCCGGACTCGGGGGCCCAGCGAAAGGCCGTAGATGTGGGCTTTAGTATAGTCTGTCCTGCCGCCCGCAACAGCTCGTATTTTTACCTGAGCGGAGTTGACAAACGTTTGCATACATTGCGCGCCGAAGATATGGTCCAGATTTTCGAAGTTGCCGCTGATAACGAGTCGATGATTACTTCTGTTATCGCTGATGAGAGTTCTGTCATCATTGCCACCGCGGCGGGCAATGTGATAAGCATTATGCCGAACAAACCCAGGCGGCTGTGGCAATTTGATGCAGCAGGTGGTATTGCCGGGCCCATCGTCAAAGATGGAATATCGCTGTTTTTCGCCAGTAAGGACACGAACGTTTACAGGGTTGATATAGTTGGCTTACCCTTGAGAAAGCAGCTTGCCTGGAAGTATCAGACGGCCGGGATACTTGATAAGGCGCCTCGTGTTACACGAGGAGTCGTCTATCAGTATGTCCCCGGGAAAGGCGTAACGGCGATAGACAAAGGAGGCGGCACGCCGTTGTGGTCGGTGCCGGGAGGTGCTGATTTGTTAGCGGAGGACAAGGACAAGGCCTACGTAATTACAAAGAACAGAACGCTGGTAGTAATGGACAACGTCAGTGCAAAGAAACTGTATTCGGTTAATTTTGCACAGGTTTCAAGATACGCAGCCAATATCACGGATTCAAAAATCTATATCGCTGATGAGCAAGGCCGGATTGCCTGCCTGCGACCGGTCGAATAGGGTGGTAATTGGTTATTAGTTATTGATAATGAAAAGCACGAAGCACGAAATCCGAAATCCGAAATCCGAAACAATATCAAATGACCGAAATTCAAAACCTGTCCCGAGCGAAGCCGAGGGATAACCAAAAACAGTGGGTTTTGAAAATTTTAGCATTTGAATTTTGAATTTGTTTCGGATTTCGATATTCGAATTTCGGATTTAACCATTTATCCGTTACCCGTTACCAATGGAAAGGAATTTAAATGGACGTGAAAATCAAGACGGCATTGATAAGTGTTTCTGACAAAAGCGGCGTGGCCGATTTTGCTAAGAAGCTCAGCAAGCTGGGAGTTAAGATAATCAGCACCGGCGGGACAGCTAAAAAGCTCAGCGAAGCCGGCCTGGACGTTGTTGGTATCGAGTCGGTTACGGGCTTTCCGGAAATGATGGACGGCAGGGTGAAAACGCTCCATCCGAAGATACACGGCGCACTGTTGGGACTTCGCAATAAGAACGAACATAAAGCGGCAATGAAAAAACATAATATCGAGCCGATTGATTTGGTTTGTGTAAATCTGTATCCGTTTGAGCAGACGATTGCCAAGCCTGATTGCACCCTGGCCGAGGCGATTGAGAATATCGATATTGGCGGGCCCAGTATGCTTCGCTCGGCTGCAAAAAATCATAAGTTTGTAACGGTCGTAACACAACCCGACCAGTACGATAAGGTCATCGAAGATATGGAGAGAAACAACGGGGCTGTGAGCGAGGGGCTGCGGAGTGAATGTGCACGGATTGCGTTTAGTCTGACAGCTACGTATGATGCAGCGATAGCAAAGTATCTTAACGCCAGGGCAAATGTGGAGTATCCAGAGAAGGTTTCAATTGCGTTGAGCAAAGCAGCATCTCTGCGCTACGGCGAAAATCCTCATCAAACCGCAGCATTCTATAAGCTGCCATCGAGCGGTGAAACTTCAATCAGCAGCGGCACCTTGTTGGAGGGCGGCATAGGCATCAGCTTCAACAATCTGCTGGATACTAATGCAGCGTTTGAATTAGTGAAGGAATTTACCGAGCCTGCTGCGGTTGTCGTTAAGCATCTTAATCCCTGCGGTTGTGCCATCGACGAGGATATCTGCGTGGCATATCGCAAGGCCTACGAAGGCGATGTGGTCAGTGCGTTCGGCAGTATTATCGCCTTGAACAGGAAAGTGGACGTTGAATTGGCCCGAACGATTATGGAATCTTACAGCCGATTCGGCAAGGCATTAGGGGCCGGAGGCTTCTTTGCAGAAGTGATTATCGCACCGGTATTCGATAAGGATGCGGTCGAGATAATCAGGACGCTCAAGGCCTGGGGCGGCAGAGTCCGGCTGATGAAAACCGGACCGATTGACAGTCCTGGGGACTCCTTACGGAGAGCCAAGATCGACTGCGGTGAGTTTGACGTTCGCTGCGTAATCGGCGGACTGCTCTTACAGAAACGGGATTTGGTTGGCTGGGAGCCGGATGCGTTGACGTATCCGACAAAGGCCAGGCCCACTAAAGGTCAGCTTGAAGATTTGAAGGTCGCCTGGCTTGTCGCCAAGCATACCAAGAGCAATACAATCGTTCTGGTCAAAAATAAGAAGGTTTTAGGCGTCGGGGCCGGCCAAATGAACCGCGTTGAGTCCGGTCTGATTGCATTTAAGCACGCCGGCGACGAGTCGAACGGTTGTGCCATGGCCTCGGATGCGTTCTTCCCGTTCCCGGACAATGTTGAAAACGCCGCCAAGGCAGGCGTAACTGCAATAGTGCAGCCGGGCGGCTCCAAAAAAGACGATGAAGTCATCGCCGCCGCCGATAAGCACGGCATCGCGATGGTCTTTACCGGCAAACGACACTTTAAACACTAAAAGGATATTTGAAAACGGACTCGAAAAGGGATATTGAATGAAAGTCCAGATTGACCCGCACACTTTGGAGCGAGCAGAGGAACGTGGTGCAGACGAAAATGAAATTAAAGATGTAATTGATACAGGTTTTATAATTCCTGCCAAATATGGTCGAACGGCTAAGGCGAAAGTCTTTGAATTTAAGAAAAAGCGACATGGCAAATATTACGAACAGAGAAGAGTGGAAGTGGTTTACACAATCGAAAAGAACGCTGTAATAACTATTACAGTTTATGTATTTTATGGGAAATGGGAAGGACAAAGATGAACATTTCGTACAATGACAAAACGGACCTTCTATATATCCGGTTAGATGACAAAAAACAGGAGATTATAAACCGGAGAGTTTCTGAAGACATCGTACTTGATATAGGTGAAGACGACAAAATCGTTGGCATTGAAATTCTTGACGCATCCAAACATGTGAGTCTGGAAAAACTTATGCCCGTTAACTATGAAACGTCAAAAACGGCAAAATAATTTTTGTTGAGCAGAGACAACAAAAACGGTGTTGCAAAGGTTTTTACAGGCAAACGACACTTTAAACACTAATCTCGTATTGTGTCGCGCGTGTCGTGTGATGTGGAAGCGGGTTTTTATTTCACTGATGTTTGGTTGTTGCCCGGGGCCCGCCGGAGAGTGGTTGCGGGCCACCGGGCATACCATTTTGCTCAGATGTCATTCGCCGCCGAGGATGGACACGATCGGCGACTGTAGAAAACGAATTTGTCGGCTGGTTCTATCACGCCATAGAATTGATTCCTGAAGGGTTTGTTTGGCGATGTCGGCCTTGAGTGAGAGCAGCTCATAGTCGTCGGCTTTGGCGAGCAGTGATTCCGCCTCGATCAGCCGCCGCTCCAGGCTCTGAATGGATGCCTCGTCTTGAGTTGCTTGTATCGAACGGTCAGCTAATTCTTTATTGAGAGACTCTATCAGGTTACCACCTACAGAGCTGCTGAGCTGTTCGCGTCGTCGTGCAATCTCTATTCTGGCCCTGGCGAGTTTTTCCTTTATTTCATCAAGCTGAAGAGAAGAAATCGTACCTGCTTTAACTTGTTTCTCTGCTTCAATGACAAGCTTGCCGCTCATTTCGACTATGCTCTGGAGCTCAATGGTGATTGAGTCATTCTCAAGCTGTTTCTTTATCCTGGCCTGAATATCAGCTATTCGCTTGGTGGTAGCATCGATAATGACCTGGTTGGAGGCCTGATTCATCTTGGGAGCCTGAACGTCTTGACGCAGGCGGTAAATATCGGCCAGAATCTTGTCGCGGTCAAGGACGCGAGTGCGTGAAATTTCCCTAAGAGTCTTCTGCTTGTCACGCAAGTCGGTTTCGGCACGGGTCGCTTCCTGCTCTGCGAGCTGGAGCTGGTTATTGAATCTAAGCTTATAGTCCTCAAAAACTTTAACAAGAGTGCTCTCAAGGCTGTCAACAAGAGCGTCCATAAATTCCTCGGCTGCCGGCTTTACGTCGTTGCCAAGCTCAACTGACAGCCAGAAAAGAAGCGTTTGCTCAGTGGCAAAGCTCATCTGTTCGGAAGACAGAAGTCCGAAGTCGGAAGACAAAAGTTCCGGCCTCTGTCCTCTGCCCTCTGTCTTCTGTCCTCTGCCTTCTGTCTTCCGTCTTCTATCCTGTGGTAGTATCCTGTCGGCAGCGCCGGCCAACGCCTCGATTTTGAAGATATCAAAAACCTGATCCGGTGAGATATTGAGCACTTCACGGGCAGCCCTGCCACCGACGCTGCTGCTGTGCAGCAGGTAGTCTATAGTTATATCATCGAGCGGCAAAACAAGCGGGTCGAATGTTACCTTGACTAAACAGCTTGCAACGTGAGTATTCGAAAGTTTCGCTGCTGCCGGCTTGTTAGCTGATTGTGCCGTAACTGATATTAACAAAATCAAAACTAACAAGACAACGATGTGTTTTTTGGCTTCCATTTTAACTCTCCTTTTGAGGGTTCCCGCCTTGCGGGGTCCCAATCTCTTTTGTTGAACTTTCTGTTTTCGATCTCTGATAATCGCTGCCGGGCAACTTGGGCCCATCGATTTTTGGGGAAAAGCTCGATGACGCGGTTGTAAGTCTCGACGGCGGAATCTGTCCGGTTTAGCTCGCGGTACAAACGGTCGGCCTGATAGACCAGGATAAAGGCGGTTTTGTCAACCTGTTTCTGGATTTCTTCGAGGGGGTCCGGGATACTTGCAAGCTGGGCCTCGAGCTCGTCAAGCGAATGTTGTTTTTGCTCCTTCTCAAGCACGTCCTGTATTAAATTTAATGCGGCATCGGTTCTCAAATAAAGCTGTTTGAGCTGGGTTTCGAGCAAGGCGATTTTCTCCTTCTCTTGTGTTGTTTCAGTGGTCCTGATTGCAAGATTCCAGATGCCGGCAGCGATTAGAACTACAGCGGCTGCGGCCAGGGGTGCAGCTAAATTCACAAAACGCCTGCGATGAGCACGGTGGCGGACAACGGCGGAGAGATTGGCAGAAACGGGGATGGGCAAGCCAGCCATTCGGTCGGCTTCCTGAAGCAAGTTTTTTATTTTATCTTCTGTCATAATTCTTCCTTTGTGAGCTCGGCCAGGTCCTTTCTTAGATGTGATCTGGCGCGGTTCAGCCGGACCTGCAAAGTGTTTTTCGATATACCGAGGACCCGGCTGATTTGGTCAGTCGGAAGCTCCTGCAGATACCTTAGTACGACCGGCTCGCGATATTTAGCGGGCAGAGCTTGTATAGCACAACGAACACGGTTGAAGGTCTCACTATCCATCGGCGTCTTATCCGCTGCACCGGCCAATGTCCAAAAGGCTTTATCGGCAGCCTGTGAAATTCGTCGCCGGTGGAGTATTCGCTTATATCGGTAGCTGCGGCATTTATTCACCGTTATGGTAAAGAGCCAGGTTTTAAGGCTGCATTCGCAGCGGAATTTTTTCAGGCCGAGAAATGCTGCGAGGAAGATGTCTTGCGTAACATCTTCGACCTCGCCGGACCAACCGAGCAATCGATTGGCCAGTGCTGCAATATCGGACGAATATTGCTCGACAATCCTGTCAAAAGCAGATTCGTCACCCCGATTGAATTGTTTGACGAGATGCTCGTCATCAATCGTATCGGCCATGACCTTCTATATTAGACCCCTGAGGCACAGAAAACTTACAAAAAATTCCTGGAAAACCTGAAAAATACCCGCGACCATACAGATTATGTCAATTATATGGCCGCCCCTACAATCCGGCGGCTTTCCTGAGCTTGGCTGCCATATCGGTCTTTTCCCAGGTAAAGTTTGGCAAATTTCGTCCGAAATGGCCCCCGGAAGAGGTCTCGGCAATGAGTGGCCGTGCGTGTGTTAGGGGTCTAATCTGTGCCTTCGGGGTCCTGGGTCAGAGCTTTCTTATGTTTTGGGGCCTCTGCGGCTCGCTGAGTGGTCCGG
>JBDRTM010000026.1:0-4360 GCA_043824065.1 Planctomycetota bacterium
GGTATAGATAAGGTTAGTGAAGTTTGTTCCTGCTCAGTTGGGCATCTGTGGTTTCGAGGTCATCTGGCAGGTGCGATACTTGTAATTTTCCGAATAGAGGAGGAGTTATTATGCAAAGCGCAGAGTTAATTGTAACGGCGATTTTGTGCTTCACGAGTGGAGGTTTTCACATTTCAACGGAAAGTTCATATCCCGGCTTTGCGGGAACGAGTGTTTTGGTGTGTGGCCAAAGCACGGTCATTTTTAACTCTTTTTGAAGGAGGATTATTATGTGCAGAAAATTGATTTACTTGGTTTCTTTTGTTCTGGTGCTGGGGCTGGTCGGTGTCGCCAGCGGCACTGAAGGCCTAAGAGGTGAGTATTATCACGGCGGTGCAGGCAATCTCTGGCGGGATTTGATTATGGTGCGTATAGATCCTACGATAGATTTTAGCTGGGGTGACGGCTCCCCGGATCCGTCGATGAACGTGGACGGTTTCACAGTACGATGGACGGGCATGATTGAAGTGCCGGCTTCCGCGGCCTACACTTTCCACTCTCAGACGGACGACGGGATTCGGTTGTATGTTAATGGCGAACTGATTATTAACAATTGGACCGATCATGCGAATACCCATGACAGCGGCGATATTTCCCTGAAAGCCGGGCAGAAATATGAGATTATACTGGAGTGGTATGAGAACGGCGGCGGTGCTATATGTGAGCTTTCCTGGGAGAGTTCGACTATAGCCCGGGAAGCCATCCCAAGCCAGTATCTTTCTGTGGAAAGGCCGTTCCCACGTAATCCGGAACCGGCTGATGGTGCCGTACTTCGGGATACCTGGGTGAGCTTTACCTGGGCATCGGGAGATTATGCAGTTTCGCACGATGTGTACTTGGGTGAGAATTATGACGATGTGGCTGCCGGCACCGGTGATACGTTCCAGGGCAACCAGACCGACAACTATTTTACCATTGGCTTTCCCGGATTTCCTTATCCGGACGGTCTTGTACCGGGTATGACTTACTACTGGAGAATAGTTGAGGTCGATGAATCGAATCCGGAGAGTCCGTGGGAAGGTTCTGTCTGGAGCTTTTCAATTGCCCCCAAGAGCGCCTTTAGTCCAGACCCTGTTGACGGCAGCGAGTCTGTGGACCCGAATGTCGCCCTTAGCTGGGAGCCTGGTATCGGCACGATATTGCACTATGTTTACTTCGGTGACGATTATGATGTTGTGGACAATGCTGCCGGGAGTATGCCCTGGGGGACTTTGACCTATAGTCCGGGTACGCTTGATTTAGAGAAAGTTTACTACTGGCGGGTCGATGCATTCCACGGTGTCGAAACATTTAAAGGCGATATCTGGAGCTTTTCGACTCCTGGCGCTGTCGGGAGTCCAATGCCTTCTAATGGTGCAGTGGATGTAACGCAGGTACAGATCCTCTCATGGGCAGCAAGTGACAGTGCCGCTTCGCATCAGGTCTATTTCGGTACGGATAAAGATGCCGTGCGAAGTGCTGATACAGGTTCACCTGAATACAAAGGCAGCAAAAACCTTGGCTCTGAGAGCTATGACCCTGGTAAACTTGAGTGGGATACGACCTACTACTGGCGTGTTGATGAGGTCAAGGCCGACAGTACGTCACAGAAGGGAATGGTCTGGAGCTTTACGACGGCGAATTTCCTTATAGTGGATGATTTTGAGAGCTACAATGACCTGGACCCTGCCGACCCGGCCAGCAACAGGATATTTAATGTCTGGTTGGACGGATTCGATGACCAGACAAACGGCTCTCTCGTTGGCTACGATACTGCTCCTTTTGCCGAGCAGAATATCGTTCACAGTGGTTCTCAGTCGATGCCGATGTCCTACGACAATGCTGTCGGGAAATCTGAGGTGACTTTGACGTTGACTTACCCGCGTGACTGGACAGAGAAAGGTGTCACCACGCTGACGATTTGGTACATAGGCGATGCAGCTAATGCTGCCGAACCGTTGTATGTTGCCCTCAATGGCAGTGCGGTGGTCTCTCATGATAATCCTGATGCAGCGCAGATAACTACCTGGACACAATGGGATATCGACCTGCAGGCATTTGCAGACCAGGGCGTAAACCTTGCCAATGTCAATACTATTGCTCTTGGTCTTGGTAACAGGAACAATCCATTGGCCGGCGGTTCAGGTACGATGTACATCGATGATATTCGTCTGTATCCTCCGCCGCCGGAGCCGGCACCTTAAGCTGAGATTTGGCTGGCAATTAAGATTGTGCGGTTGATATAGCAGATTTGCATCAATTCGGGGCTTATACTGAATGATTCGGTATAGGCCCCGGTTGTTTTAAGACAATAGCGGACAAACTCCATATACGCTGCTAAAAGGTTAAACCATCTCAGGGTTTTCTGTAGGACGGCTGTGAGAGGGGTTTATTCATGCTACGATGGCCAAACTCAATCCAAAGGGTATTGAGAGTGTAGGGAAGGGATAAGTTCAGCGATTCTATGAGCGCAAAACCTCTCTTTTCAATAATCCTTAATGAGTTCTGCAAAATTGAGGTTAGGCATACTTTGAAAAGAAAAAATCGTTCCCCACTTTCGTGAGGACAAGCTTTTGTTTTTTTCTTTTCAAACAGTAAGTTATTGTGTAATAAGTAGTTAGTCGATTATTTAAGAAAATCAAAAAAAAAGATTTTCTTAAATAATATATGCCTAACCTCAATTTTGCAGAAGCCTTATAAGTAAAAGTGGTTACATATTCAGCAATGCTGATATAAAATGGCTTTTAAAAGATAACAATATAAAGTTAAATTATTTGTAACTTCTTTATTTACAAGGTCCTATATTCTTTTGCCCGGCTATATTCGTGGTGTTTTTTAGTGTTCCGACTTGACTATCGTGCTTTTGACCGTTATAATTGTTATAGTTAAATTTGTATGGCAAGATCAATAAAAACAATCGGAAAGAAACGGAAGAGAAAATCCTCCAGCAAGGTTTCCAGGGTCAAGAGCAAAAAGGCTTTTAGGAGCTATCAGCAGGCCCTTGAATACCTGTTTGTGAGGACCGACTACGAAAAGCAGAAGCGTCTGCGCTATAACGTTACGACGTTCAACCTCAAGAGGATGCAAAAACTGCTGTCGTTATTGGGCAATCCACACAAGAAAATCCATACAGTCCATATAGGCGGCACAAAAGGAAAAGGCTCAACAGCCACGATGTTAGCCAGGATGCTCGAAGCGAACGGCTATAGAGTTGGACTATACACGTCACCCCATGTGGTACACCTGCACGAGCGGATTACGGTCGATACAAAAATGATTAGCGACTCGGAAATGTGTGGCTTACTGAACCGAGTTTACGCTCCGGTTGAGAAGATATCAAAGACCGACCCTCCCACTTTCTTCGAGATTATGACGGCTTTGGCGTTTATGTATTTTCTCGATAGGGCAGTTGATATTGCCGTGATTGAGACCGGTTTAGGCGGCAGACTCGACAGCACAAACGTTATTCGGCCCAAAGTCATCGGCATAACCAGTTTAAGTATTGACCATCAGAACCTGCTTGGGGACACTATTGACAGCATCGCAAAAGAGAAAGCGGGCATTTTCAAGTGTGGTGTCCCGGCTATTACTGTTCAGCAGGAACCCTCGGCCATGCGTGTCCTGAAATCGCAGGCTATCGCTGTCAAAGCGCCTTTGAGCGTAACCGGCAGCGATATTGATTTTTCGCATCGATTTGAAACGTCACGCGAGCACGGCCCGCACACGAGAATCTGCCTGACAACCCCGACCAGTAAGTTCGAGCATCTGCGGGTGCCGCTACACGGCAAACATCAGGCAATCAACTGCGGCCTGGCCCTTGCTATGCTGGATAAGCTCAAATCAGCCGGCTACAAGATAGACAACGACAAGGCCACTGAGGGACTTCATAAGGTCGTCTTGGCAGGCCGAATGGAGATGATTTGGGACGACCCGAGAATTATGATCGACGCCGCTCACAATGCCGCAAGCATTCAGGCCCTGATTCATGCAATAGGCCAGAATATTCCTTATGATTCTATGGTCGTAATCTTCGGCTGCAATGCTGACAAAGACGTCAAAGGAATGCTGGAAAGATTACAATACGGCGCTGACAAGGTGATTTTTACCCGCAGTAACTCACCCAAAGCAATGTCGCCGGAAGATTTGGCTGAGATATACACCGAGATATGCGGCAAGATGTACCAGACCGCCCCCAGTCTGGGCCAGGCACTACAGCTCGCTAAAAACGCCGTCAGCAAAGAAGACCTGATTTGTATTACCGGCAGTTTTTATCTCATCGGCCAGGCAAAAATACGCTTCCAGCAGAACTAAGGACTTGTAAATAAATTATCTTCCATTTTTG
>JBDRTM010000027.1:0-13292 GCA_043824065.1 Planctomycetota bacterium
ATCCGCTAAGAAACTATCTTAAAACACAATTTGTCATTCTGAGCGCAGCGAAGAATCTCTTATTTCTGCCAGCCAGACCCTTCGCTTCGCTCAGGGTGACAGTTTTGAGATAGTTTTTAAGTATTATAATCTATTCTCTCATGCCATTTGTGTTTTTTGACCGATGCCAGAATCTTCTGGGCACATTGCAGTGCGGCAAGACCCTCTTGGGCACTGACCTCAGGCATAAAGTCCCTGTCCATAACTGCCCGCAGAAAAGCCTCCTGCTCCAGACGGATGGGTTCCTTATCATCTATGTCAAGCTGTTCGATATGCAATAAGTCCGGCCAATTCACTGCCGTCAGGTCAAAATCTCCGGCCTCTTTGTGCTCATGTATCCACTTAACAACGTTAGTATTCGGGTCAGCCTTTATGACAATCCCGCTCTTCTTAAAAAAATCCACACTCAGATACGCCTGCCGGCTGAACACCCGCACCTTTCTTTCGGTTTTCAGACCCAGTCTCGAAGCGGTAATATTCGCAATGCAGCCATTCTCGAATACAATTCTTGCATTACAGATATCTTCCTTATCTTCAATGACACTGACACCTACTGCTTCTATTTTCTTGATTTTGCTTGCCGCCATGGACAGAATAATATCTATATCGTGAATCATCACGTCCAGCACGACCCCGACATCGGTCGAGCGGAATGGATATGGACTGATGCGGTTGGCCTCGATAAACTTCGGCTCAATATCGAGCCGCTTTATCGCCTGAACGACCGGATTGCAGCGCTCCGAATGACCAACCGCCACGACGCTGTTATTTTTCTTCGCAAGTCCTGCAATCTTTCTTCCTTCTCTGACGTTGGCTGCCAGCGGCTTTTCAATCAGCACCGCAATATTCTTCTTGATAAAGTCTTTTGCCAGCTTCAGGTGTGTTACCGTTGGAGTAGCTATCGTTACCGCATCAATCCCGTTAAAAGTCTCTACTAAAGACCCACCAGTCCCCCTTATCCACGAACTTTTAACGGGGTCAATTTTGTCTAAGATATCGGCATAATCAGTAAAGGCCAAACAATTATATTGGTCGGCCAGACGCCGGGCTTTGTTGATGTCGATATCGACCACAGCAACAAAATCACTCTGCTCTAACTGGTCATAGACCTTCGCGTGTATGGCCCCCATTTTGCCGGCGCCCACAACCGCGGTTCGAACTTTTGTATTTTGCATTGTGTACCCTTTGAACACGGACTAACACTGACAGGTCAGTGTCCGTCAGTGTCTGTCATCTAAACTTCTCACGATACCTTCCGAACTGATGCTCGCTGCTTTTGGTTATGCTGTCAATTATAGCCCGAACATTTTCATCGAGTCCGTCCTCCTGCGCCAAAGCATTTGCATTCTCCAGCAATGTGCCCGGTTCGCGATATAGCTTCCTGTACGCTTCGAATATTCGCTTCTGTTGTTCGTCATTTAGGCCGGCTCGATCCAGACCTCGCTTATTAACACCCCGAACCCGTGGTGGATAATGTCCACTGATAGTCAGAAAAGGCGGAACGTCCCGAGTAATCCCAGCCAGTCCCGCCACGAAAGACCACTTACCTATGGTAACAAACTGATGTGCCCCAGCCAGACCGCTGAACCAAACACCAGTCTCAATCTTGCAGTGACCCCCTATCTGCACAAGGTTACTCATGACAATCTTATCTTCAAGTATGCAATCGTGTCCAATGTGTGCACCGACCATAAGGAAATCATCATTTCCTATCTTTGTTATTGCGCCCGGCTGAATACCGGGATGGATTGTTACCTGTTCGTGAATGACGTTTCCATCACCAATTACAATCCCGCCGAATTCGTCACCTGAGTTCAAACGCAGCGTCTGCGGCCGGCAACCAATCACACAATTCGCGAAAAAATGATTGCTCGCTCCGATCTTGACGTTTTTGTTAATCACTACATTGGCCTCAAGTATCGTGCCTGCCCCGATTGAGACCCCGCTGTCAATAACGCAATTGGGACCAATTATAACTCCGTCAGCCAGCTCGGCGTCCTTATGAACTACTGCACTGGGATGTATCTGCAACTTCATACTTCTTCTATTACCTCCACTTCATAAATCAAAGTGCCTAAAGTTTGGAGTGCCTAAAATGCCTAAAGTGACACTTACGTGTCATCCTGAGGCAAAGCCGAAGGATCTGGCCAACGAAAAAGAGATTCTTCGCTTCGCTCAGAATGACAGCTTTGCTGTCACTTTAGCTCACTTTAGGCACTTTACCAATTCTATACCTTTTCGTCATCGACAAGCATAAATCTGATTTGTGCTTCGGCAACTACTGTATCGCCGACCATCGCTTTGCAACGACATTGTGCCGTTCTTTTCCTCAATCTGTTTGTTTCAGCTATAAGGATAAGCTGGTCACCGGGTATAACAGATTTACGCAATTTTACATTATCCATACTCAACAGCACTGCCAGCTTACCCGTATGTTCCAGCCTCTGTGCAAACAACAAACCGGACACTTGTGCCATGGCTTCTACGATAAGAACACCCGGCATAATAGGTGTCCCGGGAAAATGGCCCTGGAAGAATTGCTCATTAAAGCTTACATTCTTTATGCCTTTTATTCGCGTATCACCTTCAATTTCGATTATTTTGTCCACCAGTAAAAATGGGTATCTGTGGGGCAGAATCTTACCAATCTGCCGAATATCCAATAGTGCATCCGTCCCGAACTTGGCAATTCGCTCCTGCTGCTGGGCCGCTTCGTACAATTTCCTTACAAGCTGCCGGTTCAACGCATGCCCGCTCTTATAAGCCACAATCCTGCCTTTAACTGCTCGACCCACTAAGACAAGGTCACCAATCAAATCAACAATCTTGTGTCTGGCACACTCATTGGGAAATCTGTAACTGTTCTTAATTGGTCCGTCTGAGTTGATGACCAGAATGTCGCGGGGGCCGATATGCGTTCCTATTCCCCGTGCCTGAAACTGCTTGGCTTCAGCCTCAAGCAAAAACGTTCGGGCCGTTGCCAGATGATTCTCAAAGTTCTCCGGCGTCAGCCGGCAACTGAAAATCTGCCTGTTGATACCCGTGTGCCCGCCGTAATCCAGATCGTAGGTCAGACTTAATCCGTCATCAGAATACGGCAGGGCGTAAATGCAAGCATCGCCGGCGGTAATAGTAATCGGCTCCTTGATAACAAATTCTTTCCGGCTAACCTCCTGCTCAACCAGCTCTGCGCGTTTGAGAACCTTGAAATACTCGGCACAGCTGCAATCCGGAGCCGGCAGCTCAGAGCTGTTAACTTCTACAACCAAATTGTCAATCTCAAGCGCGTTAATCGCAGCCAAGCAGTGCTCGATAGTCTCTATACTGACAGAACCTTTTTTAATCGTCGTGCGCCGGCTGCGCTCGGCAAGGTTGGATGCAACAGCGCTAATCCGCACCGGCTCAGGAATATCGGTGCGAACGAAAGTTACCCCGGAATTCGCGGGAGAAGGGCGAAAAATGACCTTTGCCTCCTTGCCCTCAAATAAACCGCGACCATGAATCTTGCCTTCACTCTTTATCGTCTTCTGCAGCTTCAAGTCTTTCCATCCTCTTGCTTAGTTGCTTTAACTGCTCTGCCATCTTAGGCAAACGCCTCATCAAACACATTATCCTGAATGCCTCTCTCCTTTCAAGCGCCGGGCTGCCGGCGAACTGTTGTCCGGCTGCTATGCTATCGTGAACACCGGATTGAGCACCAATCATTGTACCATCGCCTATTTCTATATTATCTCTCAGGCCAGCCTGGCCGCCTAACACTACACCATCACCCACCTTGCAGTTGCCGGAAATACCAGCTTGGGCCGCTATCAGACAGCACTTGCCGATTACCACGTTATGGGCGATTTGCACAAGGTTATCTATCTTTGTACCGGCTCCTATTATGGTATTTCCAAATTTGGCCCTGTCAATACAACAATTGGCTCCTATCTCAACAAAGTCTTCAATCACAACCCCGCCGTTGTGTGGAATAAGTTTGTGGGACCCCTCGATAAATGAATACCCAAAACCGGTCGAGCCAATCGTGCTGTTTGCCTGAATCACCACATTGTTACCTAAACGGCAGTTGTGATAAATAACAACATTGCTGTCGATACGGCAATTCTTTCCGATTTTTGAATTCTCCCCTATCTTGCATCCACTGCCGATTACGCTGTTTTCGCCAATTTCAACCCCATCGTCAATCACTACGCCCGCACCAATAAACACACCTTCAGCTATCTTGACGTCCTGTCCGAGCTTAGCGGTCGGGTCAATACCTGCGGTTACAGCTTTTAGTTTAGGCGCAAAAATATTCAAGGCTTCTATTAAAGCCGCATTGACATTTTTGACAACCAGTTGCGGCTTGTCTAAACCGTCGAGACGCGAAGAAACAATAACTGCACCGGCCCGGGAACCTTCAAGCGCAGCTTTATGTTTATCGTCTGAGATGAAAGTAACTTCACTCTCATCGGCCGTCTCGACCGGGCCTACACCACTTATTTCTTTCGAAAGAAATAAGGGGGGCCTGCTCCCAACTTTATCGGGATCCGACCCCGATTTTATCGGGACTAACTCGGCCTCAAGCCGCTTAGCTAATTGTGCAACTGTCAATCTCATTCCGAATCAAAAACCGATTGGTTAATTGATGAGTCCACTCACCACTAACCATTCACCACTCACCACTCACCACTCACTACTCACTACTCACCATTATACCAGGTGATTATTCTTTATCCAGCCGAGCCACTACCTCATCAGAAATATCTACACATCCGCCGCTATACAATACTTTGTGAGTACGGACTGTCTCCGAAATTTCATTGACGCTTAATGCAAGAAGGTCAATTTCATCCTTTTTCAACACCAAATCCAAACCCTTTTGCTCGGCCAGCTCAGAGGTTATTCGCAGAATATCTTGATAGAGTTCTTTGCTCCATTTGTATTGTTTCAATATTACCTGCTCTTTGTAGAACTTCTGCTCAGCCTCCAGACGGGCCTGCTTATCTATCAGCTCCTTGCGCTGTGCCAGATAATCACTGCTTTCCGGTTTGAATGCTTTGAGACCGGCTTCCTGGGCTTCGATTTCTTTGGAAAGATTCTGCAATTCTGCTCTTATTCTGTTTTGCCCGGCGATAATCTCGGTCCTGTGAGCGTCGCTTCTCTTAGAGTCACGAAAGACTTTCAGAATGCTGACAACACCAATCTTCGAGGAGGGAGTATTGCTTTTTGACTGAGCCTGGCTATATTCAAAGACCATTGCCATGATAACCACACCTGTCAAACAGCTCAAAACCATCGTTTTGACCTTCATAAATTGCCCTTTCTATATTTACTATTTAAGCCTTCTGCAAAATTGAGGTTAGGCATACTTTGCACAATTCTATTCTATATTTAACCACTTAGCTAAAACAGTCCTCCCATAGAAAAACTGAAAGTCCGTGTCTCATCCACGTCGTCTCTCATAAATGGCATAGCAATCTCAAATCGCATCGGCACCGGCCCAAACCAATTTGGTATCTGTATCTGTATGCCTGTCCCAACCGCGGCCCGGTAGCTGCCGGTGTCTATCGCTGCGCTGTCCACGAAAAACAATGCCGCGAAATTGTCGCTTATCAAGGGCATGGTTACCTCGGCGTTGGCTAAAAATATCCAGTCGCTGCCTATCGGGTCCTCACGTTGTGCTGTGACCCCGACAGGGAGATTTGTCTGCAGACCTCGAGTACTCACGCCACGATAATCAAAACCTCTGATACCATAAGTGCCTGTGCCGCCGCCGTAAAATTTTTCAAAAGATGGGGCATTACCAATCATCGCCGCGGCAAGAAGCTTTGTTGCTAAAACAGTTTTTCGCTCAAGCAGGTCCTCATAAAGGGTTCGGTATCCCACGACGTTACCTCGCAATATCCCAAAAGTCTCGTCACCGCTAACCTGCTCGTAACCAACATTAAAAGTATGGCCCTTGCTCGGATTAAATATGTCGTCCCTTAAATCTCTTCCGATGCCAAGTCTAACTCCAGCAAGGAAGTTATCACCTTTAACATCTGTTATCTCTTTCGGCGCATATAAATAAATGTTATCGACGTCAACATTTTCGACTCTAAAAGCAATATTCCTTCGCCAGCGGTTCTCATATCGCCTCTCGAACCCTACATATCCCTTTGCCCTGCCTTCGTCGTATAGCCTGCTGTCATCTCGCCTTTCTATTTCCTCCTCCCAGCTTGAGCCTCTGACGTTAAGTGTAAGGGGCTTGTCCTGAAAATATGGCTCGCTGAATGTAACCGAATGCTGGCTGACTCGAGTCCCCGGCTCCAGAGCAATTCTCAAACTCTGGCCTGCACCTTTGAAGGCCCGACCGGTAACGAATTCTCCGAAGCTCTCCGGCCGGTCTGAAATATCGAAATTGCGCTGCTCCCAAACCAGCTGTCCGATTACGTCGCTGTCGCTCGAAAAGCCGCCGGCTAACATTACCGAACCCGTCTTGCCCTCTTTAATATCAACCCTTAAATCCTTGCGGTTATCTGCTCCGTTACCTGGCGCGACGGGTCTGATAATTACCTCCTCGGCTAATGTCGTTCTTTGGACATATTCTTCCAGTTTGCCCTTCCCTTGTCTGGGAGCTAAATCAGCGTTGTACAATTGGCCCGGCACAAAACCATACTCGTCCAGCACATGCCGGATGACCTTATCCTGCGTCTGCTCATTGCCGGTTATGCCTACACGCCCGATCCTGAACTGTCTGCCCTCGATAATGTAAAATTTAACATCGACAACATTAACATCCGGAACAAACTCAAGCCCCTGCTCAACCCGAGCATCCACAAAGCCGCTCTCCTGATAAAGCTTGAAAATCTCCTTGGTGTGTGAATCAGCCCTTCGCTTATGATAAATTTGTTCCTGCTCTAACTTCAACCCTTCCAGCAGTTTTTGGTCATCGAAGTTTTTATTACCGGTAATGGAAATTTTCCCAACAGTATAGGTTGGCCCTTCATCAATTTCGAAAGTGATATGAACCTTTTTCCTGTCGTCGGTAAATTCTCTCTTTGCTGTTATATTGTAATCGAGAAAACCCCTTGCGTAGTAGATATCTTGCAGCCTTGCTACGTCCTCAGCCGGCACCTCTTCGATATAGTAGCCCGGCCAAAAAAACCATTTCTTTGTTTTCGTCTTTACGGTCTTTTTAAGTGCCGAGGTTTGTATAGAATCATTGCCGCTGAACTTCACCGACCCGATCTTGACCTTCGGACCCTCGTTAATAGTATAGACCACCTGGCCTTGCTCTAACTTCTCGCTATCCAGTGTTACTTCAACAAAGGCAAATCCTTTTTGTCGATAAAATTCAGCCAGGGTTCTTCTGTATGCTTCGGCCAGAATCGGGTCAAGGTAATCGCCTACTTTAAAGTCCAGTTTCCTCTCCAGGCTCTTGTCCTTAAACGCCCGGTTGTTTACAAAATCAATCGATTTGATAATGTTTCTCTCGCCGCTGTCCCGCACTAAAACGTCGGCTCTTTTGGTGCGGGATGCACAACCCGAACCTAAACTTAAAAGCACAACCGATATAAGCCAGAGCACAGAGCACAGTCCACAGGATGCCTTACGGCAAGCACAGAGCACAGACTTTGACTTCTGATTTCTGACTTCTGTTTTCTGTCTTCTGACTTCTGACATCTGACTTCTGACATCTGACATCTGACATCTGACTTCTGACATTAAAATGGCACCCCTCCACCGGCGGGCTCTTCAACGTGAGAGGCATTCTCAAACCGTGTGATTTTTTCCAGGAATCTCAGTTTCACGGCACCGGTTGGCCCGTTTCGCTGTTTGGCTATTATCAATTCTGCCGTATTATCCTGCTCGTAATCCTGTTCGCCGCGATGATAATAATCTTCACGGTGCAGCAGCGCCACAACGTCGGCGTCCTGCTCGATACTCCCGCTTTCCCGCAAATCGCTCATCCTCGGCCTGTGTCCCTCTCTGCCCTCCGGAGAACGATTCAACTGGCTCAATACCACTACAGGGACGTTAAGCTCTCTCGCTAAGGCCTTGATATATCTTGAAATTGTGGTGATTTCCTGCTGACGTGATTCAACCCGCCCCGAACCGAGATGCATCAACTGTAAATAATCCACGATAATGCAGCGTATATCGTGCGTGCTTTTAAGTCGTCTTGCCTTGGCACGAAGCTCAAGCGGCGTCAGCGTCGAGGTATCGTCAATAAAGATCAGCGACTCGGACAATTCTGCACAGGCGTCAGCTAACTTCTTGTAACCCTCATCGCTTAATAGTCCCCTTCTGACTTTCTGGCTGTCGATTTGACTAATACTGCACAAGAATCTTTCGGCCAACTGCTGCCTGCCCATCTCCAATGAGAATATCGCAACCGGAATCCCCTCGACCGAACCGATATGCTCGGCTATATTCAAGGCCAGGCTGGTCTTTCCCATACTGGGCCTGCCGGCGATGATTATCATCTCCCCGTTCTGCAAACCGCAGGTCAAATCATCAAGCTCATAATAGCCGGTGGCTAAGCCTGTAACATGGCTGCCCTGACGCTTCTCGATAAGCTCGAATGAACGAACAACCAAATCCTTCAACGCAACGGCATTACCGCTTATATTTTTGTCCGTAACGGCAAATATCCTCCGCTCGGCTTCGTCGAGTGTCTCACGCGTCTCGCCGGTCTGGTTGTATGCATCGTCGAGCATTTCACCGGCAGCGCTAATAAGCTCACGCAGCAGCATCTTATCTTTGACAACGCCCGCATAATAGGCCACGTTCGCCGACGAAGGCACAGAGTCAAGAATCTTTGCAATATACTCAACTCCTCCTATCTCATCGAGCTTGTTGCGCTTCACCAGCTCATCGCGAAGCAGCACCGCATCTATCCCGAGGCCTTTATTTTTTTCATAAAGACCAATTAAGGCATCGAATATGAGGCGATGCTCGATGCGATAAAAGGCATCTCGTTCAAGGACCTCGACGACATGCCCGATACATTCCGGGTCAATCATCATTGAGCCTAAGACCGCCGCCTCAGCCGCCAACGATTCCGGCATACTACGCACCGCCGTTAGGTTGCTGGTAATATTCGACTTAGCACTAACGGAACCTGCCAATTTTCTTGAGGCCCCCGATACGGGCTCAACCGTCTCTATTCTCTGACCTTGCGAACGAACTTTTTTGCTTTCGGTTTCCATTTTCTTACCTGCTCAATCATTTTCCCTTTGATAGTAGCAGTCGCTACCCTCGCTGAACTCAAATTTTCGTAATCCCGAATTCTACCTGCCAGCCCGCCAACAGTCAAATACTTGTTATAATTATTGTTTACACGCTGTACCTGTATAGGAAATGGGCTTTTTATCGCACTAAAGCGGGAAGTTAAAAAAATTTTAAAAATTTAATTTTTGCTTTTACCCCTCAGCGGTTTTGATTGAAAATCGCTCAATATCGGCATAGAGATTACTTGAACAAATCAGAATGTGTACCAGTGCGTACAAATACTAATTCATTTTCTTCGATACGGTAGATGAGAAGCCAATCCGGTTTCATGTGGCACTCTCTATGGTCTTTTTTGAAGGGACCTTTTAAGGAGTGGTCTTTGTATTTGGGTTCAAGTTTTTCGCCGTGAGCGAGTTTTTGGGCAACTTTCTTAAGTTCCTTAAAGGGCAAACCTCGTTTCTTTGCGCGTTTGTAATCTTTAGCAAATTGCGTAGGCCAAACGATTTTCAACTGTCCAGTTCCTTGAACATTTCTTCGACGCTCGACGCCTCATGCAGCTCTTCGCCGCCCTCCGATTTCTCAATAGTTTTCATCGTCAGCTCGTTGGGAATTTTCACTTCGAACGGTATCCCCTTGTTAAAAATGATTTGCCGTAGATACAGCGTAATTGCTTCGGAGAGCGTCATTCCGAGCTCACTTAATATGCTCTGCGCCTGGGATTTCGTTTGCGCATCTATTCTTGTATGAATTGTAGCTCCGTTATTCATTGCCGTGTCCTTTGTACTCATTGTGTTGCCATTGTATACACAAACAGTTTACGTTTGATATCGGTGAACATCAAGAAAAAATCGAATTTTTTTTGAATACTTTTAAACAACCCGCTTTTCTGGGCTAAAAAAAGGATTTTTTGGGACTTTTATGATAAAATGCTAGTACTCTATGACAGTTGATTTTGTGAGTTGTCATTCCCGCGAAAGCGGGAATCCAGTTTGTTAATTGGCTGAATTCCGCATCAAACGGGAACAACCTCTATCAACAAATTAAAATGTCGTAAGGTATTAGTCTGCTTATCTCAAGTTTGCCAATCTTACCCATCGGCAGCTCTTTGCTTGAAGTATTGCGTTCGGCCTTGTTCGCTTTTGCCGTTTGCTTACCCAGCAGGATTTTCTCTTCCAGAGACAAAGCCAAAACGGCGGGGGTTGAGGCCATAATGGATTTCTTCAAAAAGTTACGTCTATTCAAGGTCTCTGACATGATTTATTTGTCCGTTATTTCAGTGGTTTTATCATCGATACTACTCTGCGAAGTACTCGCTGCGTTGCCCGGGTTTTAGAAACAGGTAGTATAGTTTGCCTTCCTGATAAGTTTGTCCTGCTAATTTACCCGCCGTATCGCCCTGACCCATATAAATATCGCAGCGACCCGCCGCACGTATCGCGCCGCCCGTATCGTGGTCCAGGGCAAAACCGCTGTAGAACTGATTAGATACTATCCCGCCTGTCGCCCGGGGTAAAGTGGTGGAGATGAAAGTTAAGCACCCCCGCGGGAAAATCGATTTATCGGTAGCGATACTCCGAAAGGCCGTTACCGGCTCATTAAGACTGCCGCGGGGTTCTCCATCTTCTCTCTTAAAGAACACAAATCGGGGATTCCCCCGGACGTAAGTATCTACCAGCTCTTTGTTTTGTTTGAAATAATCTATCATTGCGGACAGGCTGAGCTGATCGCTGCTTATCCTGCCGTCTTTAACCAGTTCTTTAGAAACGCTTTTATACTCATACCCGTTGTTGGCGGCGTAGCCTACGGTAATCAGTTGGCCATCGGGCTGCTTTACCTTAGCGGAACCTTGCACGTGAGCTATATAAACTTCGAACGGGTCAACCAGCCAGGCCAATTCTGTACCGCGCAGCATACTTGAATCTTCGATCACAGACCGTGGCGGATATGGCCCGAGCTGCCCATCTGCTCCGCGCCTCCCAAGGATTTCGCCGTCTGGGCCTTTCACAAGATCAGCGGGCATTTTATACAGCGGATATTGAAAAAGCTCGGTGCGAGACATTGAGCCGTTGAAAATCGGCGTGTAATAGCCCGTGAAAAGCACCGTCCCCCTGTCATCGCACCCCACCGACATATACACGTCAAACTTCTCTCGAATTGTCTCGTTCAGTTGCCTGCCCATCAGACCCGAATCCGAAAGCTCGGAGAATGCGTTCAAGCTGTCAATCGCGAGGGTATGAGTAATCTCTCCCCCGATGATTTGATTTTGCGTGGCAAAACGGAGGGGGAAGAATTGCCGGCTGGAGGCTTTACGCAGATAATTCAAACTGTTCTCTATAGCGGCGCGCAGGTCAACAAGGTCAAGGCAGGCCATCGTAAAGTCGGGAATTTCGTGGGGATTCGTTATTTTCCGTAAGGCGGGCTGACCGGGTAATAAAGGCCTATCGTAAGGCGCCTTAGCCTCTTGCTGGCTCCTGCAGCCGGCAATAACAGTTGCAATCAATAACAATTGTGAAAATAAAATTTTATTCTTCATTCTGCACTCCAAAACTTTATGGCCGACGATTCACAATGCTAATAACAATACGCCTGTAAGTCGAAGAACCCTTCCAACAGGGGCAAGCGTATGTATCCATATCTGAAACTACCCGTCGTGGCTCGGCCCCGCCGAGACAGGCATCCGGATATGTTACACCAATTACAGATGTTTTTTAAATAAAATTTCACACTTTGGTTGCTGATACAACGGATACAGTTTTTTGGACCTCTCCATCTCCTGCTCGTCTTTAGGCATCAAAGCTTCTTTGTCAATAAAATGCTCGACATTTGTTTTTCGTGACCCGATGGGACTTGAGCTGCGCCGCGGCGACCGCAGAACTTACTGACGTAAAAATGATGCAAGGCAGCGTTTTATAGGCCGAATAAAAAAAACCGCCAAGTGTAATTTATTGGCGGCTAAAAGCTAAACGAAATGGGCAGGAGTGGATTTGAACCACCGACACACGGATTTTCAGTCCGTTGCTCTACCAGCTGAGCTACCTGCCCGTAAAACTCAGAACCAGAGTATCTCGAGACTCAAATTTAAACAAAAAAAATGATATTGCAAGTAATTTAAAAGAATTCGCCGGGTACGCCGCGTCCTGTCCCACAGGGAAAGTCAGCAGCACACCCGGCGAACATCAAGGGCCCCCCGCCTTGCGGGAACCCAAAATCATTTATTCGCGAGGTACTCGCTTAATTAACGAACCTGGACGGTCATATGGCTTCTAAGTTCTTCCAGACGCTCAGTAGGACTACTCAGGCCGCCAATAATGGTGTACACTCTTAAGGACTCTCTGCCGTCTTCATAGATCCCGCGGTGGATTGTAGCCTTGCCGGTTATCTCTGACAAGACGTCAAATGAATAGTCGATGTTGTCCTGTAAGCCTTTGGCGCTGGCCATCAATCTCCTTCCGCCGACGGCTATACAACCAGAGACTTTGGAGGACGTTAAATCGAACCCACCGGCGAGCAGTGTCTTCTCGAGGTTCTTTTTCACTGCCTCTGACAGGGAGAACTTGTCCCCGAATTTAGTTACTTTGGTCAGGCCCATTATCGCGCATCCACCGGACTCCATAATGCTGTGATAATCTACTGGGTCGAACGAAGTATACTGGCTGCTCAAAGCGCTGAGCTTGTTGAAGATATCAAACAGACTTGCGACAGTATTGTTGATGCTGGGCCAGAATGCCTTTACCGTCATTCCCGGATACATCTTGTTAATCTTGTCGTTATCGACAATGATAAGAGGCGATATCTTCCCTGAGGTGGCCATTTGACTTAGCTCCCAGGCCGCTTTGTACGCATTTTCAGCTACCAGCGGAGAGCTGGCTTCACCTATAGTGGGTAAAGTCATAATGACACCCACATTCTTGTTTGGATTGTTCAGGCCGATATACCGTGCATATCTTTTGGCAATCTCAATCAATCCAACAACGCTGCCGCTGCCGGTACCACCACCAGCTCCGAAGCAAACCATAATATGGTCAACTTGAGTGCCGAAAGTCTGCCTGGTAAGG
>JBDRTM010000028.1:0-8192 GCA_043824065.1 Planctomycetota bacterium
ATGCTCTGGGATACTTGTCACTAAACACATCCTCGTCTATTGGGATAAACGAACCGTTCATTTTTTTATATGGAAATATTATTTTCCTAACACTATGCTCGATGTCATCTTGATCATTCAGTTCTGCAATTTTTATTGCAGGTTTTACAATGTCATCTTCTATCTCGTGTGCTATCTTACTGTCATTGTGAAGAAGAAAAACGCTATCTTTTAAGGTTGCAAAACCAACTTTGATATCAGCAATGTCACCTAATTTATTGCCAATACTTTCTATTTTACTAATGTTATCTAAGTGCTTTTTGGGTGCCAGCCTCCATTTCTTACTATTTAAGGAATCATTATTTATCTTACTAAAGCAATTCTCATAAAGATTCTCTTTGGGTTTTGGGGCCCATTTAAATCTAAGCGATTTATTTGGTTTTTTTGTTAAAAACAATAAACAAGTATACGCAGAAGCATTAAAAAATATTTTAGTATGCTGAAAGTCTATAATTGTATGTATGCACTTTTTTTGTTGAAGGTATTCTCTTATGTTTTTTGATGCAAGTGAAGTGAAAAGATTGTTTTGTGTGATGTAGCCTAGAATGCCGGATTTACATAATAAATCATATCCACGAATTAAAAACAACATTGCCAGGCTAAAGCTACCATTTGTGTACAGAGGATACTTGGATATTAATTGTTTCCTATATTCATCAGATATATTTTGCAACTTCACATATGGAGGATTAGTGACAATTATATCAATTCCGTTATTAATTTTTAATTTATTAAATAGCAACTCTTTTGGAGTCAACAGAGAGTCCATGCAAATAATATTGTTGTCAAAAGAAGGTGGGGTCACATTTTTTGATAGAAGATATAATTCAAGAATAACTTTAGCACAAGAAACAGACTGAGAATTTACATCTATACCTTTTATATAGTTTAGGGCTTCTCTGTCAGAAAAATTATATCTTTTTTTTAGTTCGTTAATGACCCTTACCAGAAATCCTCCGCTACCACAAGCGGGATCACAAATAACGGGGACAGCATCTTGTTTATATTCTGAAATGGAATAATCAATTATATAATCAATTATATAATCAGGTGTATAAACTGCACCTTCAGTCTTTCTTCTATTTGTGTCAATTAAACTCTCGAAGATTGATTCTAGTTTTTTAAGGGACAATTTCGGAAAAATATTGGTAATTATATTATATGAAATTTTATTATAATAGTGACTATATTTACTACATTCAGAAGTCTCGTATGTTTTTGAATAATCTATTTTATTATTATCTGTGAAAAGTTTTATCAAACTTGCTATTATTTCCTCAAAAGAAATTTCTTTTTTGAGATTAGTAATAGAATGTCTTTTTGTACTAATCATATATTTCACAACCATTAACATTTATATGTCTGCCATAACAATACCTGTGGCAGAGCTATACAACATTTTTTGTCAGAAATGTCATAATAGCATATAGCGTTCGCATTTACAATCCTTCGATTTCATTCATGACTGGTTTCCGGTTGTCTAATTTCATATCTCTTATCCTTCGACTGCGCTCAGGACAGGCTAAGGAAGCGTATCTCGTGTTGATTTCGCTCCCGGATGCCTCCCGCCTTTAGGGACAGAAAATAACACAAAAGAATGGAAAAGGCAAAGGAAACATCAATTTATTATTTATTATTGGGGAGGACCGCTTTGCTGTTTAAAAAGTTCGAGCCATTTTTTGATTTCCTGAGCGAGCTTTTGGTCTCCAGCGGCGTGTGCGAGGTCGAGCGCCTTTTGTGCAAACAGAGAGGCCTGGCGGAATTGGCGTGTCTCGCCATAGTTCATTGCCAGCAGGTAATGCAGTGTTGGCGAGGTGTCAACACCCGGCTTTAGTCGTACAGCTTCGGAGTAATGCCTGAGGGCCTGGTCGAGGTCTCTTTGCTCAGCCAGCGCCAATGCGAAGCTGTAGTGAGCTTCGGCGTGGTTCGGGTCAAGCCGGACCGCCTCGGAAAAATTGACCAAAGCTTGTTTTGACTTTCCCGTGTAAAACAGCGCCCGGCCAAGATTATGGTGCATGTTCACAGCGTTGTACTGTTTATCGAGGCCATCCGGCATACGTCGCAAAGCCTCCGATAGATGCTTGACGGCCTCGTCGAATTTTCTCTGGTGCAGCAGGGCCATACCTAAATCGTGATGTATGCGGGGACCATCCGGATTGAGCTGTATGGCCCTATAATAATGTTCCATCCCCTCTTTATGTATTTGCTTGACATTGTACAGCAGAAAGCCGAGCTTAAGGTGTGCTTCGGCGTTGTTCGGGTTTAGCTCCAGTGCGTTTTTGTACTCTTGTATCGCATTATCCGCGTCGCCGGCTTTGAAAAACTCATTTGCGGCCCTTACAAAAGAATAATCGTTCAGGAATTTCTCGTGGATTTTCCTGATAGCATAGGACTTCGTATTGATAAACTCAGGTATGTTGGCGGCCCGGTCGGGGGAGGTAAAGTGTGACAGCAAGACCGCAGGTGTGCTGCCTCCCTGTTCGTCGATGTGGGTGAGGAAAAGCTGGGTATAAGCTGAATTTGCCTTTGAAGAGAACACCAGCCATTTTCCGTTTGGCGAGAAGCTATGCCAGGAGTTCATCCGGGTTGTGTTGGCCCGCAGTCTTTGGGCCTTGCCGCCTTCAGCCGGTATGATGTAGAGTTCGCTATCGGGCTGAAGCAGCATATAACTTTTGGCTTTGCAGAAGACAATCCATTTGCCATCGGGGGAATACTTTGCGAAGAAGTTGCTCATGCCGTTGGCCGAAGCGCCTTCAATTGGCTCAGGGCTGCCGCCTTTTCCGTCGTTAAATGGAATCCTGTATAAGTCGAACAAAAAAGGCTTTCCATCTTCGGTGAATTCCTTGCACTCTTCGCGGGTCAGAAGCACCTTGCCCTTGCCCTGGGTGTATTTGAGGTCGTATGCTTTGGCCCTGGCGAAAACGATGTATTTTCCGTCAGGGCTCCAGGCCGGGTTGCTCTGGACATATTGGGGGTCATCCGCTCCCGGCAATGACTGGAAAGTACGTGTTTGGGTGTCATATATGCACAGGATGCCTTTGACGGGGAAAAATAATTGAGAGAAAGCCAGAGGCGGCATCGGAACAAAAACTGATTTATCCTTTACCATACTGACGACAAACCTGCCGTCCGGGGAGACCTGAGAAAGCAGTCCGAAGGTCTGTTCCCCGTCTTCCTTTCTGTAATCGTTCCAGGTTATGATATCACTCGTGGCAAGAAGCATTTGCTCTGCGATGCGTGTGATAACGTATGAGCCTTTGCTGTTGGCGTAATCAACATCCATTGCGAAGACATTGCCATCGGCGGAAAAGGAATGGCAGTTTCCACAGACCGGCAGTTTCTCCAGGACAATCGGAGGCTGCTGTGGCGAAGAGATGACACCAAAACGCCACCGGATTTGTGAAGGGTCCTTGACGGCATCAATGAAGGGCAGATTAACTTCCCGATAAAACAAGGGTGCTCCGACCTGGTCTTTGGATGTTTTGATTGAGATTCTGCCTGCCGAGAGGATTTTCCCCCGGCTCCAGCGATTGATGCCCAGGATAGTAACCATTGCGTGGTTTTCCAGTGACCGCTTCTTTATGACCTCCCATTGTGCCGGCTTGGGTGTCCACTGTGTTTCCCGGACGAAGAAATTCATACGACCCTGGTCATCATGGAAGCTGATGCTGATGAGCCATCTGTCAGATGTGGAATTAGCATCTTCCCAATGAAATGTAGGGGGCACAATTTCCGGGGGAAAAAGCGTTTCGTTAAGCGGGTAACGAATCGTCAAGCCATTGTATTCGGCATCACGCCTGTTAGAAGCGTGCTTTTCAGCATCCCGATAAAGTGCTAATATATTCTCTATCCGAGGCCCGGGTACGTAGAGGGCGATTAGTATGACCGCGACAACAGCTACTATGCTAATGCCCATAATAAGATATACGGCTGGCTTGCGCATCTATTTTATCACCATTCGTCCAGCACCAATTAGGCCTGAGCCTAAGCTCAATTGGTGCTGGATAAGTCAAGCAGATTGCATATCTTAAATATCGTAGATAGGAAAATCAAGCTTAACCCCGTTAGCTCCATAAAAATGTTTAAAGTGCCTAAAGTGAGCTAAAGTGAGCTAAAGTTAAAAGAATGAATAATGAATATCGAACAAGGAATATCGAATTTTGAAGTTTGCTATTCATCCCCTCCCGTCTTCGACGGGCGGGGTTCAACATTCGACGTCCGATATTCTTTTTTCAAACTTTAGGCACTTTATACTTTAGGCACTTTAGGCACTTTATACTTTAGGCACTTCAAACTTTAGTCACTTCATAATGGTATTATTCACGTTCGGTCAGCCACGGCTGAGCGGGCTCAGGAGGTTCTCCGGCCTTTGGTGTAGCCATAGTGACGGGGAACGGGGCCGATATTTTTCGAGAGCCTCGAACAACCCGGCCCAGTGTTTCTTTTGTTACTCTAACAGGCTCCCGTACCAGCTCCGGGACACTGTAGGTCCAGAGGCAGGAGTCGTAATATGTCGGGTCTTTCTGCGGCAGCAGCAGGGGCTTATACGCCTTGCCTTGCCGGTCAACGTAGCTAATGTAGGTTCTTGTAAATACCCCACTTTGCCTTTTACTGCTGAAAGCTATCCATCGGCTGTTACTTGAGAAGCTATGCCAGGATTCACTTTTGTCGCTGTTGATTTGAAGCCGGCGGTATTCATACTTGCCGGTTTGTTGTGGAGCTTCGAGGTCTATCAGGTACAGGTCGCTGCTTTGCTGGTGGACGGGGAAGCAGCCGTAATTGCACATACAGAATAAAAGCCAGCGTCCATCGGGACTAATCCGCGGCAGAAGGATGCTCAGGCCTGTATCCTTAGCTGAGAGGACGGTTTCCAGTTCGCCCCACTGGTCTCGGTCGATGTCGTAGCTTATTCGGACCAGGTCATACTTGATTTCGTCGAAGCGCTCAGGAATAACATTGCGTTCCGACCAGAATAGCGGTGCGCTGCAGAAATACAGGTAACGACCGTCCGGCGACCAGGTGGGATAGGTTTCGAGACGGTCCTTTTTGGAAATCTGAGGCGAAGTTTTTATGGTCTGAGAGTCAACCAGGTAGTAAGCCAGCAGGGAATCAAGGTCAATCACGTCACGAACCTCAGTTCTGGCCGAATGAAAGAACTGGCGCACCTTGTTGATAGAATATGCCGCGACCCGGCCGGATGGATGCCAGGAGGTATATCCGAATTTTGTCCCAATTTTGTTGACTACGCCGTCTTCGAGAAGCAGGACGGAGCTGCCATATACAGCACTGCGGATGCCGATGAGCATTTTGTCCGTTCGATTGTTGCAAAATGTGTGGCAGTTAACACAGCCATGCCTGAAATATCCATTATTCAACACTACTGATTCATTAAAACTATTCAGGTTACGCTGATATATACCCATGTCCCTCCAGGTGCCATGGCCCGGTCGAATCTTTCGATATACGAGGAAAGTATCTATGTCTTCACCGGCGATCTTATTGGTAATGGTGGAAAAACGGTTCCATTGGTCGTTTGCCATCTTCACAAAGACATCAAAACTTAATTGTTCTCCGCGATTGGTATTAAGAAGTTCGTGCCACCGGTTATCAGGAATCATAATCCCCGGTGTGTTGCTGAATATCTCGATTGGTTTTCCCTTTTTGGAGTATATTTTGACAAAGTAGCCCGAACCGTCTTGCTGTATGAAAAAGTTTAAAGGCGCGATGTTAGGCGGGATAATGGTGCCGGTATAATCAGGTCGAATCTTTGCAGGCTGATTAATAACATTATGTTGCGTGATCGACACTTCGTTGCCGCGGAAAACACAAAGCAGCACAAAAATTATAAGGGCGCAAGTTATAAGGGCATAAATTAATTTAGCTTTTTTACTTTTATATTTTTTTGCGTTGGTCGGCTTTTGCGATTGAGTCATTTTTTCGTTCCTGAAGGCGCATAGGCATAATAGAAGAAGTAAGTGTGGCGGAATTTTTTTGACAGCTCTTTGGAGGCAGCTTGTTTGTCCCCACCGTAACTACTGAGGAGCCGGCTGAAGTCTTCGATCCGCTGACGCAGTTGAGGACTTGGTTGGTAACCGCTCAGATGGAGCGGTTTTCTTGTTCCGTAGACATAGACCAGGGCCGCTTCTTCATAATGTGTTGGCAGCTCGGCATAGCCTAAATCCGGCAGAAGTTCAATTTTCTGGACAAATATGCCTAAATACCTGTTGAGCATATACCAGGCCATTAGATATTCAAACGCCATGCGATTTTGACTGTTCTTCTCCAGCAGCCATGAAAGAGTCCTCTCATTGAGAAGGGAGTGAATAGGGTAATCCTTGTCCAGGCACAAAGAGCGCAAATGCTGGATATAACGGTCCTCAGAGAGGTTCGGGTCGGTCCGGAGGCGGTCAAGATAGTGTTTGGCCCAGTCGGCATGAAAAAGAGTCTTGCTAAGCGCGCCGAGATAAATTTTAGCGGAGCCTAAATTGCCCTTTACCATATTTATCAAGGCCAGTCTCTGTAAAACCATGGGGCGGTCCCCAAGCCCTTCGAGACATTCAGTCAGGGCATGTTCAGCCATGTTTACAACACCGATGTCTAAAAAAACATCGAAGATTTGCCAGTACATCCACTTATATTTCTTATCAGACAGAAACAGGTAATCCGGATGTTGTGGCCAGGAGAACATATCATAGCCGAGTCGGTCGGTATGATATAAAGCCCTGTTGACGGTGTGAGCTATAAAGGGATTGAGGGGATTGCTTCGAGCAGATTTGAGCACTTCCGGCCACATCTTGTGGTAAGCATAGTAATCAACCTTAAACCGGGTTTTAAGATTCTCATTGCGGGAAAGGAAAACGGCGCTGCCGGCAATAGCAAGCAAAAGCAGTGATTCGCTGACCCACCTGAGTTTTGGTGAGTATCTATACCAGGAAAATATCCTTGCCAGCCTGCCCGTCCAGCCCATCAAGGATGGGCTTGGGCCCGTCTTGGCTCGCTTGGCGGAGCCAAGACGCGACAAGAGTATCTGCCAAAGGCCAAATACAAGAAGTGTCAAAGGTGGGAGCAGATAAAGTAGATAGACTATTGTTACTCCTCTTTTGCGAGATTCGTAATAGAGAATTTTCCAGGAGAAAGGTAACATGTTGCAAAAGGCATCGATAATACTAACGCGAAAGACCAGAAGACCCACTACATACGGAATAAGAACGGCGGATAACAAATAAAATAGGCTCATCTTCCACCGGGACCTGCCTGCACCTGTGGTTACCTCGCCACAGGTGGCGCAGGTACAGGTGAAAAGCAGCTCATAAAGTGCACAGAGGACTGCAAAAAGTAGAAATGCTCCACCGGCAAGATAATACAAAATTACGGACAGGGCCAGAAAAGTGCCCAAATGGCTGAAAATCTTAGTTTGTGATGAAGTCGTCTTTAAGTACAAACATACAAAAATCAACGCAGTTAAAAATGCCAGTGTTGTGGGAAAGTGATAGGTGTACCGGGTATAGAGAATAAGCAGAAGAATCGGCGGAATAAAACGCATCCAGCGAATTCGCGGTAAGTTCGTGGCTTTCGACAGATAGTCTATACATACACAGAGCAGCCAGGCCTGCACTGTTACCACAAGGGCTCCTGCCCAGGAGTAATAGAAGAGTTGAGACAGGAATGCTGAGAGATATTCGAGAGGACCGCCCGGGTATGACAGAAACGTCAGGAAAAAAGCCCAGCCTTTGTAAAAGATGGGGAAATTTGTAATAACGCCAGCCCCATAATACATAAGTCGCAAGTCAACACAAAACCAGACGTATAGATAGAACAGGACAAAAAAGATAAGGCTTCGGCTTATCCCACCAATATCTTGACTCAATGATTTTCGGAGTGAATCTTGCATTACTCTTATCTTGCAAAATGTAAAGCTTTCTGAAAAATGTAGTGAGTGGTGAGTAGTCCACTTACTAATTAACCAAAAGAGATTATATCGTATCCGGTTTGCAAATGCACCTGCTTTTCGCATTTTCATTCTGCAACGCGCCGGAAAAAATAACAAAAAAAGCACAAAACCGTAACAAAACGGTAACACTTGGTTGTCATAATTGTTCTTGTAAAAGTAACCGTTTTTTATTAACCTATTCGAAAGGAGCACGATTATGGAA
>JBDRTM010000029.1:0-3450 GCA_043824065.1 Planctomycetota bacterium
CCGAACCCATTCATTTTGCAGGAGTCTTTGGAAAACTATAAAAATTCCACACGTTAGATTACCAATAATTTCCAGATTTTACCAATTCTACTTATACCAAATTAGTTACTATTCCGTCAATCGAAATCTTTTAAATTATGCGTTTTTTTTTACGCCATCAAGCAAAATCGGCAATTCATTCTTCGTAGTGCTACTCTGTGAAGTTGCTTTGCAGAGTAGTAAGTACTTCGCAGAGCAGTGCAATCTCTCCTCAAATAATCAATATCGAAGTCGAAGATTCGCTCCGGGCGAAATCCACCCGTGGCGGAATCAATTATCAATTTCTGAAAGGGGCTCATACCGAATCAAGAGGTATAAACCCCTAATTGACACAAAATCGTTGGCTAACGACTTGGACTCGTATATGCTGATTACAGCCTAATCCAGCCCCAGTCGTTTCTCAAGCCACATATCCATCAGGACAGCATAGTCCTGAAGTCAGCCTTCCCTTTCTCAGAAAGGACGATGACCTTCTATTTGGGAAATCCAGTGACCTGCACGTTGTCAATCGCCCACCACCAGTCATTACCGGCCTCGAATAAGCCGAACGTTAAAACCACGCTCGTGGCCCATGGGGGATTGTCCAAATCGACAACGATAGTTTCGTTGGTAGATTGGTCGTGCTTAAAGTTCGGACTGCTTGAATCGGATTCCCACAGGAGCACCTCGATAGGCTCCGCCCCATCAAAGGAGGCGGTTATATTCGCCGTCTGGTGATAGTTGTCATCAAACTCTGGACGCCAGCTCGAATCGAACGTGAGCTGAACCGTGCCGGCTTGAGCACCGGAGATATCAATTGCAGGCGTGCTGAGCCATGTATCATAGGGGTCAGATGCAATAGGCCCTGGGTGCGCCGCGTCATCCCACTCATCGCAATCGGCTACCGCAACGACGCCCTGCCCTAACTGAAACTCAGCGCGCCTTTGTTGATCGGTGTTGATCCAGAACTCCTTATCCGCGAAAGCCCAGCCAGCCCACTCGGTAACACCATCAGTGGCCAGGTCGCCGATGCCGGGAACGCCGCTCTCGTCAACGATCCAACCGTCGGGTGGCGTGTCCGTCCAGACCTCTTCAGTGCCCGCGGACTCCTCCACGCTCGTACCAAGGACCACACTCTCGAAATCCTCTTCAAACAACAGGAATCTTCCGACAGGAGCCGCGGCGGTCGCCAATCGAATATCATCAAAGTACATCTTGCCTGAGCCGCCGGCTTGCACGTTGTTTTTGTCACCGAAGCCAATGGCAATCGTATTGACATTAGTCAGATCCACGCCCTGGTCTGCAAACGCTTTGAGCTCGATATTCCATCCCGTCCAGATACCTATCTGCGATGCATTCGGATTATCATGATAGACCACCGCGCTGCCGTTGAGAGCAACATACATCCGCTCAGCAGCGTTATCCGAACCACCCCTGAAGTAAAGCGTCAGTGTATTGACATCGTTCTCGGTCCAGTCACGAGGATAAACCAACGTCAGGGTTGCCTCAGAGTACTTGAGGTTGTTGTCGTAGAAATATGGCATCGACTGGGCGCCGCCGTGAACAATGGTCTGCTCGGTATAAGGAGGAAGGTCATTGCCGACGAGAGCTCCGTTTGTCGTGGTTCCATAACCGTCCGGCCACGCTTCAAATATCCTGTTGCTCCCCGCTTCAGGAGGGTCAATGTCATTGTAAGACTCAAAATCGTCCACGACAAGGAAGTTGGCCGTCGTGAAACTCCAGACAAGGCCTTTCACTGGATTATCCGGATCCGCATCATAGACTGCATCTACACGCCAGTAGTACGCCGTATCCCAGTTAAGTTTGCCGGGATCCAAAGTCTCGTCACCAAGTGCTTTGCTGCCTTTGTACTCGGGCGAAGCTGTCGTAGCATTATTCACGGCGTCTTCATCAGTGCCCAAGTATACTTGGTGCGAAGCGGCATGATCTGCCGGCGTCCAGCTAAGAATCTGTGTCTGCTTTACATCAACAGCGCCATTAGACGGCTGGGGATTCCCGACGGCACCCGGAGTCGTGAAGCTCCAGACATCTCCTTTATACGTGGCGATAGCATCGAACTCATCGACACGCCAGTAATAAACCTTCTCTAATTCGAGCGGGCCCGGGCTATAGGTTGTTGCACCCTGCGGGAGTCCTCCGGCAGCATTGTTTACTTCGTCGAAATCCTCGCCAAGATAGACCGTGTGCAATTTAGCCCCGAAACCCTCCGTCCAGCTAAGGCTCAGAGTATTCGGGTCTACAAACTCGGCACCATCAGCAGGGTCGGGATTCTTGGCAGTCTTGGAAGGAATCGTAAAACTCCAGATACTGCCTCTGTGTACTGTAGTGCCATCAGTCTGTAACTCATCGACCCGCCAGTAGTAGGTCGTGCCAGGCACAAGACCGTCCGGATAGGGGAAGCCGGGAAAGCCGGCAACAAAAAACGTTCCCGTCTGGTTGCCCCGGAACGCCTCACCGGTGCCGTCGTTCACATTGTCAAAATTCTCGTCGAAGTACACATCGTACGAGGCCGCATCACTTCCCGACTGCCAGGATAGGTTTATCCATGTATCCTCATGCAAGGCACCATCAGGCGGGTTCGGCTTCGAGACACCTGCCCATCCCTTGCCAGCCATGCTCAGCACCAAAACAAAAGAAATTAAATAAACCAATTTATTACACACAATAGTCCTCCTTCAACAAAATTAAAATAATTGTGAATTATGCTTTGGCCACATAACAAAGCAACCGACAATAAATTTCACTGTCGCTACACCATATCTGCCCAGGATAATTGTGTACGACTTGACACTACCTCCTTCCTTCAAAAGCTCAAAATGAGCCGTTAATTGAAATGTAAAAAAATAACCGTGAAAGATAACGCTTCCGCCGCAACTCCTTGTCTTACTACATAATAACTCCTCCTCTACAGAAAAACTGCAAGAGTTTTGCCCGCTGGAGGTGTTAAAATCCTCAGATACCAGACTGTGCAGGCACAAGCTTAACTATTTTCATTTATAACAAATCAGCCACTTTACCGTCAAGGAAAATCTTTCGAATTATATATGTTTTTTCAACACCCTCACATAAAATTGGTAATCGAAAATTGGAGCAAAGCGGAAGTCGAAGCGATAGCGGAGATCCACTTATAGCCACTCCCCACCCCACCCAAAGCAACGTCCTATAATATTTCACCGCTAATTAAAATCCCCAAAACCGCAATTCCCGCCAACACAAAGAATTCCGCACGCTTTAGAGAGATTATAGAGGATAGAGTTCGGATTTCACTATGAAAAAGGGCAGCCAAAAAAAGCGTTCATCCGGTTAATGCGTAGGTGGATCCGACAGATCAGGGCCTTAGAGTTGTCTGGAGAGAAAAATCGTTTGGGCAGAGGCTCAGATTTGGGGCACGTGGGGGGAAATCTGTGCCTC
>JBDRTM010000030.1:0-9627 GCA_043824065.1 Planctomycetota bacterium
ATGATTATATCAGAGACCCGAAGATAAGCGCCAGACCCTGGCCTTACAGGCCTGATTCTTACATATTGATTTCAGCGGGGGTAGATGGTCTTTACGGGACAGGCGATGACATTCGCAACTTTGGAAATTAAGCCCCCCATAACAAATTGCTCGCTTTAGTGTCTTGTCATTCTGAGCGAAGCGAAGAATCTCGCTATTTTAGGCAAGAGACCCTTCGCAGAGTTTACTCTTGAGCGAAGCGAAAAGCTCAGGGGTGACATAGAAGATTTTGATTGAGCAAGCTAAAGCTATGAAAAGTTACAAATACAAGCATGGCGTAACCCTTGTCGAGATACTGGTCGTGGTATCTATAATCGCGCTGCTGGCTTCAATGGTAATCGGCATCGCCGCTCGTATCGATAATCAGTCCAAAGAAAGGTGCCTCGAATGTACTTTTGCACTGCTGGAATCCGCACTGCAGGAATATCACGAATACACAGGCAAATTTCCCGAACAGCCCGAAAAGAATTTTACAAATGCGCTTGTACATTCGGAATATCTTTACAAAGAGCTTCACTTGATTCCGGAGTCTCGGAAGATATTGGAAAAAATCGCCGATTCCTTGCTAAAGAACGAATTCGGAGCTGCTGAGACGCCATTGGAGATATATGACCCGTGGGGGATGGTGCTGGATTACAGATATGTTCCCGGTGATAATTTCCCGGAGCTGGTATCGGCCGGGCCGGACAAAATCTTCGGCACTGCTGATGATATAAATAACAGATAACAGAAGACAGAGGACAGAAGTCAGATAAGGAATATTGAATATAGAACAAGGAATATCCAAGTAAGAATTTGAGATTGCTTCGCCTTGCTTGCAATGACAATGCTATGAACCATAAACCACAAATCAAATCCGGTCTTACGTTGACAGAGATGGTAGTTGTTATCGCAACCATATCGCTGCTCGTCGCTATTGGTTTGCCGGTTATGCGTGTGATTCGTGAGTCATTCGAGTCTGGGAGTAGTGGTAAGAGTATGATAAGCGCCGCGTTGTCCAGCGCCCGTGCTATCGCTGCGAAGGAACAGCGCTACGCCGGCATACGGTTCCAGCAGGATTTGGCCGGCAACCAATATATGGTCTTTATAGTGCACGATTTTGAAAAAACAGGTTTAAATCCCGGTTTTCGGGCGGTTGAAGGTCTAAAGCCAATAAAGCTGCCTGAGAGTGTGGGAGTAATGGACTTGATGGTCAGAATCAACCACGGTACACATTGGACCGACGCGGAAGACCTCCTCGACGAGCCGCTTAAGGTGGCCTACCTTGATGATACGAATCCGCAGAATTTCGGGCCGGGCCGAAAGAATAAATACCTTACGGACACGTCCAGTTTTTCGATTGTTTTCTCGCCGAGCGGCAAGCTGATAATGCGCGATGTTCGCGTGAGAAACAGAGATGGAATTTACCAGCCAAATAATGGCCTCTCCGGTAAAGTCTCGATGGATGGTATCTTCAATTCCCCTGATAATATAACAAATTACGGGGTGGGTATGTTCATTCAGGATGACTATGCTGAGCTGGGTTTGGGGGCGGAATCGAGCCGAAACAGGTTCGTTATCTATGGCAAAATCCGGTTTGATAAATTAGACGCAGGAAAAAGGTTCGACTATTTAAGTAGCCTGGAACTGGTCTATATAAACCCATACACGGGGACGATAATCTCGACGGATTGAAAAACAAGCTGGCCAATGAACAATGAACTAAAAGATTCTGGTTTTTCCCTTACCGAGGTTTTGTTAGCCGTCGGCACGCTCGCCATCGGGATGATTTTCATAAGCGGCACATTCCTCACCGGTATTTATTTTGCGACCATTGCTACTGAGCGAACCACGGCGGCGGTAGCAGCCGACGAGGCCTTTGCAAAAACCAGGTTGTACGGCTTTAATTTAACGGACCCGAATCTGGTGGCCGACGAACTGACACCGTTTGAAGTGTTAAATCCCATAGCCGCTGAAGAGTTTGCATACCCTTCGACAAAGAGCTTGGCCCAGAAGCAGTATTACTGGTCTGCGTTGTGCAGACAAGTGGATTCTAATCCTGCTAACCGGCTTGTGCAGGTAACGGTTTTTATCAGCAGAAAAGTTGGTAACAGAAGCACGTATCCGGGCGGTGCCCAAAGGCCTGTTCCGGTTAAGCTTAGTGTTTCAATTGTTCCCGGGGCCGGTAACGAAAATAAGCTCATGATAAACGTGGCGGGTGAGGAAACGTTCATCAATGGCGGTTGTACGATAGCGGACAACCAGACAGGCCGGCTTTATCGAGTCCTGCAGCGCGATGCTGATGCTCCTAACATAATCGTGCTCGACAGGATTTGGCAGGGTGGCCTGAGCGATTCGGTGTGGGTGGTTCCGCCACCCGTCGGCGGCGGCAGATACCACTGCATAGCGATATATCAGAAAGTAATCAGATTCTGAACACAGAGTTTTTAGTTCGTTGTTCATTGTTCATAGAAGGAGAATGCAATGGGATTTAATTTTGAAAATCTCGATGTTTACAATAAAGCGATTGATTTTGTTAGTCATATACAAATATCAGTTAAACAATGAACTACAAACTACGAACTAATAAAGCCTTTACTCTAATTGAGCTTTTGGTGGCTATTGGGATTCTGGCTGTAATGCTGTCTTTTGTGAGTGTGATTTTCAAAGTCAGCATTGGAGCTTTTCGCACCGCAATCGCGAACGCCGAAATTATGCAGAAGCTGCGGGCCATTACCAACCAGCTCAACACCGACTTCAAAGGCCTCAGGAAGGACGGGGAAATCTTCGTAGTGTGGGTAGCGGCGCAAAAACCTAACACTAACCCGACCGACCCCCACTCGTATGAAAGATTTGATCGGATAATGTTTTTTGCTGATGGTGATTTTCAATCTTATGGTGCTAATCCGATTATTCGCGGTAATACTGCAAGAATCTGTTATATGCTTGCTAAGAGGGGCAATTTCAAAGCACAGGGACAGGACAGAACCAAGCGAGTGCTTGCGAGAAGCCTGCATATATCAACGGCTGACCCAGGGCTTGCTGACTTTCTGGATCCCAATAGCTTCAGTGATGCACAATGGTACGAGTGGAACAACCGGTATGAATATGACAAGATATCTTTAGAGGGCTGGAAGAACATTGCGTGGGATAACAAGATGAATATGCTCTCTGCCATGAGCGATATTCAGGTTGGCACCAGTAGTGTCAGCGAAGCAATCAGGGGCGTGGCGGTCGAACCGGCGGACCCGAATTCAATTCACATGCTTTTGTGCGAGGGCGTGGGCGAGCTTAAAATTCAGGGCTGGTATGATTATGATGCGCAGCAGCGATGGGTGCCGGAGGTTGACCCCGATGGCGATGGGGATTTGGCAGATACGCATTTCTTCTTAACTGAGCCAAACCGTGTCCCCGGAGTGCTGTATCCCTATCCGCCTTACGGACTCGTAAATATGAATACCATTAATTATCCGAGAACACAGCTAGATGAGGCGCATTTTAACAATATTCCGGGGCTTGGACGGGCGCTTAAGTTCACTTTTACGTTATTTGATTCCAAAGGCATTATAAAAAAAGGCATGACTTTTACTCACATTGTTGATTTAGACAAGTAATTTGACAAGAATGAAAGTGATATACAAAAAAAACGTCATTCCCCTTGTCCGGCAAGGGGCAGGCTCTGTGAAACTTGTCCTCGACTCCGATCGGGGAACAGGAATCCAGAAAAATAGTAACATAGTGGATTCCCGCCCCCGATCGGGGTCGAGGACAGGCTTGCGCGGGAATGACGTATGGTCTAACAGGAGCGACAGGAAAATTCGTCGTGTCTCGCCTTCTGTCGGCTCGGCCCTTATCCTGGCGGTGGTCTTGACCAGCCTGCTGGCTATTGTTGGCGTGCTGTTCGTAATGATTACCCGTATTGACAAGATAGCGACCTCAGCCATATCGGAAAATAAAGAGCTGGATTTTGCGGCCGAAACAATCATCGCAAAGATATCGCAGGAATTGGCTTCAGATGTCCCCGGCTCAGCAGCAGAATATCAGGACTACCCGGGCCCGGAGGACAGATGGCTGGCGAGTCTTGAACCCTACGAATCGAACGGTGATTATTACTGGCGGCAGATAAGTGATTTTACAGGATATTTAACCGGCTATAACAGTAACATACAGGCAAAGGTTGTGGGTGAGTATGACGCGATAACCGATTTCAATAATCTGGCTGCTAATGCCGATGCCGACGGTGATGGCGTGGGCGATTCAAAGTGGATTAAACTTAGCGATATAACCTCCGGCAAAGGCAGACCAATTTACGCAGCCATTAGAATTGTTGACAACGGGGCAATGTTAAACGTCAATACGGCTTATAAGTTTGACCCGAGCGATCCTAACGCAGCTATATCCGACATCGACGGTTCAAGCCAAATGCAGATAAATCTTATGGCTTTGGCCAGCCGAGGGGTTACGCCAGCCGGCTCGGCAGAAGAGACGGCTTTGCTTAGAGCAAGAGCAAATAACGGCGTCGGTGTTGACCCGCTGGATTTGCGTAGATACGAGCAGAATGTTATCTGGAGCTACGGCGAGCCAATCGGGGCTTATACACCTTTTGATATTTCTGATGAGCTTGAGTTTCGTTACAGGTTCCTTTTGAATCATACCGGTATAGACACACGGCTGGAAGATTGGGGTGTTGAGTTCAGAAATAATACTTTGTCCACGCCTGTAACATCCGGTGGCGAACCGTTAGATGCCTGGTTCAAAAGGGCCTATGATGACGGCAGCGTTGACCCAAATTATTATGCGTATCGGCATATTGCCACCACATACAATATGGACCGGATTATTAATCCAGCCGGCTCAGAGCTGAACGATGGAAAGATGATTAATGTCAATATGGCGGATAAAAGTTTACTGTATGATGCGATACTTGGGGGACTTTTGGATGCCGATCCCAACTTCGTGATTGTGGATGCCAATGGATTGGCCGCTCAATTGGCAGTCAATATGGTTGACTTTCGTGATTACGATACAGAAGTAACTTATCTGCCGGTTGGGCAAAAGACATATTATGGCTTCGAGGCCCAGCCGTTTATCAGTGAGATAGCGTTCAGTATCAGCGAGACGGATGCAAATAATTCGACGAGTAATGAGTTTGCGATTGAGCTGTATAATCCGTTCGATGTGGATATTCCGTTAGGTAATTTCCGGCTGGAGCTTCGCCGGCAAAATGGACAGGTCGTGAACGCAATAAATCTGGCCGGCTACGGCATAGCGGACGGCAGCCGATTTGTTGTAACCAACGGCTCTACCGCTTCGAGCGGGTTTGGTGTTACGGGCTTGATGCGAACGGGCGGGGGTAAAGAGGACCCTAATCTGGTATTAGCGACATATCTTTCTCTGGGTACGGATCCGCCGACCTATGCGTTAAGTGAAAGATATGACATTTATCTTCTGAGGACGACATCGGCTGAAGATATATATCTTGATAAACAGCAAACCGAAGATGAGTGGTTTAACTGGGACACCATTAAAGGGACGAGGCAGTCTTACTGCAGACCTGACAACAATTGGAACGTGGTATATCAGGACTTGCAGTCTGCGGCTGAGACATTGGGTGGAACGAATGGCCTAAGCGCTGGACGAAGGAACTACAATCTTGAAAATTCTGTGGGTCCTTTTGTTACGGTTGGTGATATAGCAAGGGTCCTTAAGGTCGGGCCGAGTGCCGACCCGTGCGATATGATTGGTATGCGAGTTGCGGCTGAGCCCGGCGAAGAGGACGTCCGGCTTGATTTGCGGAACCCGGCCTTTGCGAATATTTTTCAGTATCTGACGGTCATCGATCCGGCATCCTTTGGCCGGGGAGAATATGAAACGAGAATAAAAGGCCGGATAAACGTCAATACTGCCCCATGGTTTGTAATAGCGCAGCTACCGTGGATGTCCCCTGCAATCGTCCAGGCAATAGTTGCGTATCGAGATACAGAAGGAGGTTTTGAAAGTACCGGTGAGCTGATGCAGGTTCCCGCGATGGGCTATTATGCTTATGACCCTTTGTATAGTTCTGTCGATTTAGACAGATTTCCCGACCTTACACCGAGCGATGGAGCGGTGAGCGATTTTGAAGAGCGGGACGTGATTTTCTCGCGGATTAGCAATCTTGTTACCGTGCGCAGTGATGTTTTTACCGCTTATATTCTCGTTCGTATCGGCATCGACGGCCCGCAAAGAAGAGTTATAGCAATACTCGACAGAAGCCAGGTCAGCTCTCCCGGCGATAGAGTGAAAATCGTTGCCTTACACCCCGTTCCAGACCCGCGATAAGCAGCATACAGAGTTAGCTCTCGTTGTCATCCTGAGGCGCAGCTGAGAGATTTTACCTGCCTATAATAGTTGAAAAAAAATTTATGTGCCATATTGCAATAAGTATGATTATATGGTATAATATACATTAAAGGATAATACTGTATGGCAAAGGTTCACTTTGAATGGGATTCGCGTAAAGATAAACTGAACCGGAAGAAACACAATGTTTCATTTCCATTGGCTCAACGTGCTTTTTTAGACCCAGATCGTATAATCGCAAGGGATATAAAGCATAGTAAAAAAGAACAGCGCTATTATTGTATTGGACGAGTTGGTGAAGGAATCCTTACCGTTCGGTTTACTTATAGAAGTAATGTCATTAGAATTATTGGTGCCGGATACTGGAGAAAAGGAAAAGTGATATATGAAAAAAAGAATAAAATATACTGATGAACCTATTGCGTTGGAGGTTATCGATGATTTTCTTCCACCGCCGGATAAGCTTGCTTTGAAGCAAGAAAATGTCAAAGTAACGATTACCCTAAGTAAAGCCAGTGTTGACTTTTTCAAGAAATATGCAAAAAAGCAACGTAGCCATTACCAAACAATGATTAGAAGGGTTCTCGACTATTATGTTGCTCACTATAGGTAAACGTCCCCCAGTAAGTTCCAAGTTACCAAGTGATTGACGATTGTTAATTCCTGGTACCATACTGTTGATACTTTTTTGTCGTAGTTGAAAAATTGCGATAGAATGAGTATCCAGCACGCCGGTTTAGTTTTTTTTGCTGCTTTGCTATAATCTTGTAACTGTACGAAGTGATGTTTTTACCGCTTATATTCTCGTTCGCATCGGCGTCGATGGCCCACAAAGAAGAGTTATAGCAATACTCGACAGAAGCCAGGTCAGCTCTCCCGGCGATAGAGTGAAAATCGTTGCGTTGCACCCAGTCCCCGACCCGCGATAGGAAGCTGGGTTACTTTTAATGGTGCTCGGGCGAGTCGGTATTTTCCGGCTGTTCCTCAGCAGTTCCTTGTTGCTGCTCGATTATCTCCTGCAGCCCCTCAATGGTTACTTGTTGTTCTGCAATAGTCTTTTCCTGGTTCTCGATGACCAGCTCAAGCTCCTTAATGTCTTTTCGGAGCATCCCCGCACTTTCGGCTTGCTCGTTTAACTGAGCAGTCAGGTTTTTGATTCTTTCTTGAGCTTTTTCTGCTGCGGCCATTGCAAAGTCTCGCTCGCCAACAAGTGGCTCGGCTTGCTCTTGAAGCTCATTGTGGGTTTCCTTAAACGCTTCCAGCTCCTCCTTTAGGTCGGCTATTTCGCTTTTGGCCCTGGTTAAATCGGCCGTGACTTTAGCCAGCGACATTCTGGCCTCCGCAGCTTCTGCGAGGGCTTTTTTCTTCTCCTGCTCATCCTCACAACCCATAAGAACCAGCGAACAAGCCAAGACAGTCAGAAATCTAACCAGCCGCCACGAGCCAGCGGCTCGGCAGGGTGTCAGTATGCTTCTTGTCATATCTATGTTCCTTTCTCTTTCCTGAAAATGATTATTTAAAAATCTTACTCCATTTTCTTTCCCATCTGCCTTCCCAGCCCCGCACGTGATATACATAGCTGATTATTAAAGGCAAAACGGAGGTGGCCTCTGCATAAACCATCTGTTCGTAAACAGTATCGACTTTGCCCCATGAGGACGCTTCCTTCAGAGTAGAACTTGAACAGGCTCCATCTCTGACGTCAGCGACTGAAATCTGCACGGCGTATTTGTGCATATTTGAAGGCTTTCCCAGAACTTCGGCACAGACAACCGTATCCTGGGCGAAGTTCTTTGGCACCCCGCCTCCAATCATAAATAGTCCTGAAACCGGGGATTTTATTTTAATCTCCGTCAGCTCCCTAAAGTCCTTTACCGAATCAATAGAAATATGGCTTTCCTCGTGTTCGGTCTGATGCATTACTAAGCCGAAACCCGCACTCGAATCTGAAAAAGCAGGGCAAAATATCGGCACATCATTTTCATAGGCTGCCTGTACTAATGAATCCGGCTTCTGTGCATTCTCGATGAGGTATTTGCCCATGTGTTGAATAAATTCCCGTGAGGAGTAACGTTTGGGAATAAGCAAATCTGCAATTTCCTTGATTGTGTTGTCGCAAATCTGAAGCTGTTCTTCGTCAATAAGGGTGTCATAGATCCTGTCAATATAGAGTTCTCTTAACTTTCTGTCATCAACAAATGGACTGCCTTTATAATGCTTAAAACCTAAAGCCTCGAAAAAATCCATATCAACGATAGAAGCCCCTGTGGCCACTATCACGTCAACCATATTGTGCCTGACCATATCGACATAAATCTGCATGCACCCTGCGGCACTCGTACTGCCTGCTATACATAAAATAATTGTGCATTCATCATCGCTTATCATTTGATTAAGAATATCTGCTGCTCTTGCAGTGTCTCTTGCTGTAAAAGACATATCTTTCATGGCTTGGATTATTTCTGTCGAATCAAAAGATTTTATGTCGATATGCTTTACAGGGTCTTTTAGAAAATCGTTCTTTTCCATTTCAGCCTCCGAATTTGTAGCTCAGCAATTTATAAATGAGCTTTGCGGCCATAAAGTCAGGAGCCTTATTTCTGTCATCAGGGCACAGTTCCACAACGTCAAAGCCCACGACATTTTTTTTATCAGAAACTGCTTTTAGTAACGCCAAAACATCATACCACAGCAATCCCCCCGGTTCAGGTGTGCCGGTGGAAGGCATTATAGACGGGTCAAAAACGTCCAGGTCTATGGTAATATAAACATTATCTGAAAGTTTGGAGATGACCTTTTTAATCCAATCCGTGTTGTTATAGATGTCTTTTGCAAAAAACATGCGGGTCTTGTCCATAGATTCTTTTTCGGGAGAATCCATACTTCTGATACCTACCTGAACCACCGGGCAGGACTCTTTAATTCTGGCCGTAACACAGGCGTGATTATATATTGAACCATTATATTCTTCTCTTAAATCCGCGTGGGCATCTAATTGTAAAACAGTAAGATTCGCATAGTGTTTTGCATGGGCCTTGATGGAACCAATACTGACCGAGTGTTCTCCGCCTATAACGACCGTAAACTTGTTCTTTTCGAGATAATACTGAACGGTTCCATTGACCGCATCAATCATCTCCGTAGTGGTAATCTCTCTGGTTATGGTATCTTCGGTATATATACCTTTTTTATAAATTTCTGAATCGGTCTCTATATCATATAACTCCATATTAGCTGATGCTTCTATTATTGCTATAGGGCCTTTGT
>JBDRTM010000031.1:0-10824 GCA_043824065.1 Planctomycetota bacterium
TACCTTACGACATTTTAATTTGTTGATAGAGGTTGTTCCCGTTTGATGCGGAATTCAGCCAATTAACAAACTGGATTCCCGCTTTCGCGGGAATGACAACTCACAAAATCAACTGTCATAGAGTAGTAGTGGCTTAATTCCATAACTTTGCAATTTGCTATCAATCGTCGAATTCGTCGCCGGTGAATGTATTACCGAGATAAGATTTTATGACGACTTCGTCGCGGATGATTTCGGCGGGCGGTCCTGCTCCTATCACCCTGCCGTGGTCGATAATGTAGGCCTTATCGACCACTTCAAGCGTTCTCTCGACATTATGGTCGGTAACAAGAATACTGACGCCGGAATCAACGAGGCGGCGGATCTCATGCTGCAAATCCTGAACGGCAATGGGGTCAACCCCGCTAAACGGTTCGTCCAAAAGAATCAATGAAGGGTCGGTTACCATGGCACGGGCGATCTCAAGCTTTCTTCGCTCACCGCCGGAGAGGAATCTACCCTGACTGTTAGCAACCTCACTTAGTGCGAAACGCTCAATGAGCATATCAGCTTTGCGATTGCGCTGAGCTTTGGTGATGGACATCGTTTCCAGAATCGCAAAGAGATTGTCGCGGACGCTGAGGCGCTGGAAGATGCTGGGTTCCTGTGAAAGATACCCAATACCCAATCGTGCGCGTTTGTACATCTGCAGCTTGGTGATGTTCCGGCCTTCAAAAATGACCGAGCCGCTGTTTGGGGCAACCATACCCATAATCATTCTAAAGGACGTGGTTTTTCCGGCCCCGTTTCGGCCCAGAAGCCCGACAATACTGCGCTGTTCGATAGTAATGGACACTTCGTTAACAACGATTCGGCCGGAATATTTTTTTACCAGCCCCTGAGTTTCAAGAAGAGTCATACTTACCATTTTCGCATCTCGTATCGTGTATCCGCCAAACAAAAGTCCGCCACGGGCGGATATCGTATTGCGTACGCGGTATTATAACAATACTTATGACTAAAGAAAACCGTCTTTTTTCGAATCTGTGGAGCTTGGGCAATGGTGTTCCGGCCTTGCGGGATTCCAAAATCGTGTTTTCTTCAAAAGCCAATAAATATTCTGGCATTTTTGCAGTAATTCTGCTATTTAGTATCTTTATGCAGAAAGCAAAAATCGACAATGTCACCCCTGCCCCTGCTTCCGCAGGGGTAAACTTGTCCCCGCGAAAGCGGGGAGCAGGGGTCCAGGGCGAAAAAGCTGGATTCCCGCTTCCGCGGGAATGACAAATACTGTTTCTGCAACAAGAACTATTTAATCAAGTATTTTTCCGTATAAGAAAAGTTGATTTTATTTGGTTCCCGCGAAACGGGGGCCCCTTAAGGGCTTTTATGTTTGCGATTCTAAGCGACATACATTCGAATCTCGAAGCCTTGACGACGGTTCTGGCTGACATTAAAAAACGGGGTATAAAAACTATTTATTGTCTGGGTGATGTGGTCGGCTACGGGCCAAATCCCAAGGAATGTCTCGACCTGATTATAGAGAAGACCAAGTGGTGCGTTCTGGGCAATCACGATTATGCGGTCTTCTATGAGCCGACAAATTTCAACTACGGGGCAGAGCAGGCGAGCTTCTGGAGCCGGGAAGTTCTGGAATCGGAAGAAGAAAAACAGTGCCGCAACAGGCGCTGGAGCTTTTTGGGTGAGCTGCCGATGCGGCACACGCTCAAAAGCAAATTAGAAACAAACTCAGCAATAATAGATTTTGTTCACGCTTCGCCCAGAAGGCCGATTAATGAATATATTTTTCCCGATGATGTTTACACCAATCCGCTGAAGGTTCGGCTGCTGTTCGAGCGGGTCACACACATCTGCTTTGTGGGCCATACACATATGCCCGGGGTGTTTCTTAATGAGCCGGACTTCTATCTGCCGGCTGAGCTTGGCGATGTCTACCCGATTGTCGATGCCGAAAAGGCGATTATCAATATCGGCTCGGTCGGGCAGCCCAGGGACAAGGACAACCGTACCAGCTATGTGTATGTGAATAAAAACGAGGTGCATTTTGTACGGCTCGAATACGATTTTGAAACTACTATGAAAAAGATAATATCAATCGAACAATTAGACAATTTCCACGCGGAGCGGCTGCAGAACGGAAGATAAAGGGAATTGATTATTTATTATTGACTATTGATTATTGAAGAACGAAAACCCAAACCAATACATGATGTGATATCCGATTATGAGAGTTATTTTGACTTTGATTGTTGTTGGCTTTGTTGTCTTTTGCGGCTGGCTCGTTGTTGAGTCCGGACTTTTTGAGTGCTCGCTGCCAAATTCAGGGCCTTGCATCCTTTTGCAAAGGACTACAGGCGACGAAAATAGCAGCGATGCGAATGTCCCTGCCGAGGAAGCACCCCAGATAGGAGCGAACGATTCTGTTACTTTCGGTGCCGACAGCGCTCCGGCTAAAAGCGTTACGCTTGGCTCAGTGGATCCTAACAGCGACTTTAATTTCCAGTTGGAGCTGAGCTCGAAAGGCGCGGCTATCAGGAAAATTACCTTCAGCGGATTTGACGACCGTGATTACAAGGACCCTCAGCCGTTGGTAATTATTTCCCCTGTGCAGGAAAGAGACGACAGGGAAATTTTGACAATGGCTAATATGAGCTTTGTATTTGTTCAGAAGCAGTTGCAACTGCCTCTGGATAGACTTCACTGGAAAAGCCTCGATAAAGAAACCGCAGAGGATGGCTCGCAAACAGCACGCTTCGAAGCGATAATTAAAATTGTAGGTACAGACGAGCCGGTCTTGAAATTGATTAAAACCTATAAAATCATCCCCCGCAGCTATCTTCTTGAATGCAACATAGCTATCGAAAATCTGTCAGCTTCTGAGCAAAAAGTTCGTTTCAATTTAACCGGGCCGGGCGGACTTGGCAGAGAGGGTGTCAGAGGCGATATGAGAAAAGTCGTGGCCGGCTTTAGAGATTCGCAGGGGCAAATTAGCAGTGAAAGACTTGATAAGAAAGCCCTCATCAAAGCAAAGAACCTCAATCGGCTGACAAAACCTGGTTACAACTTTCTCTGGATAGCTGCGGTCAATAAATATTTTGCAGCAATAGTAGTTCCTCTGCCGGAAGAGGGCAAAGAGTATTGCGATTGGGTAACGGATAAAACAGGCCGGTTTCACAATCCCGATGGAGACAGCAAGGCCGACAGCGGGGATGAAACAATAGGATTGGATTTGAAAATTACGCCAAATACGCTGACTGCGGCGGGCCAGGTCAATAGCTCAAAGATATATAACTTCCAGTTGTATATTGGGCCTAAGGATAAAAGTCTTTTCGATAAAAACGAGCGATACCGAGAGCTGGGCTTTGTTCAGACGATAGATTTTATGGGCTGCTGCTGCCCTGCCGGCATTATAAAGCCTCTGGCCTTCGGGATATTAGCTCTAATGAAATGGATGTACGCCTTTATTCACAACTACGGCGTAGTCATTATCATATTGGTTTTCCTGATGCGGCTTGTTATGCATCCTATCACGAAGAAGAGCCAGGTCTCGATGAGCAAGATGAGCAAGCTGGCTCCGAAGGCCGAGGAGATAAAGAAAAAATACGCCAACAACAAGGCTGAAATGAACAAACAGATGATGGCCCTTTACAGGGAGCAGGGCGCCTCGCCGATTATGGGCTTTCTTCCGATGATGGTTCAGATGCCGATTTGGATTGCTTTGTGGAGCGCGGTGTACGCCAGCATTGAGCTGCGTGGTGCCGCATTTTTGCCGTTTTGGATTACTGACCTTTCGTTACCGGATGCTCTTTATAGATTTCCAACGGCAATAGTCGTGCCTTTGTTGGGCTGGAAGATAGAATCGCTGAACCTGCTGCCGCTTTTGATGGGCGTGGCGTTTTATCTTCAGCAGAAACTAATGCCGTCCCAGGCGGCGGCATCTGCTAACCCACAGGTTGCTCAGCAGCAAAAAATGATGATGATTATGATGCCGTTACTGTTCCCGCTGATGTTATACAAGGCCCCGTCGGGAGTGAATCTGTATATTATGGCAAGTACCTTCGCCGGCGTCTTTGAGCAGTATGTCATTCGCAAACACATCCGGGAAAAGGAACAAGCCGAATCGCAGGGTCTGGTTGCCGCGACGAGCAAGACCGGCGGCAAAGTCAAAAAGAAAAAGCCCAAGCCGTTTTTTAAAAAGTTTTGAGTTTTTAATTTTGAGTTTTGAGTTAACTAAAAACTAAGAATTCAAAACTCAAAACTCAAATGTATGAACTAAACGACACCATCATAGCTGTCAGCTCTCCGACCTCAAATAAGAGGGTAATTGTTCGCATAACCGGCCCGGAGACAATCGAGACCTGCAAAAAGATTTTCGACCCACCGGTTAGTATTAGGCGAAGGACGAAGGACGAGGGACGAGGGACGAGATTGGTAACCGGCAGTGTAACCATCGATAATGAACTCGAAGTTGATGCGCAATTGTACTTATTTTTGGCTCCACATTCTTATACCGGCGATGATATAGCAGAGATTCACATCCATACAAATCCTGCTGTTACCGAGGCCTTGATGGGCAACTTATTAGGCAGAGGGCTTCGGATGGCCGGGCCGGGCGAATTCACGGCGCGGGCGTATCTGAACGGCAAAATCGATTTGTCCCAGGCCGAGGCGGTGAACGAAATCATCGTAAGCTCCAACGCATTTCAATTAGCCGCCGCTGAGAAACTTCTCAGCGGACGGTTATCCGAGACCACGGCAAAGGTACGCTCAGCGATAATGGATTGTCTTAGCTTAATCGAGGCGGGACTGGATTTTAGCGGGGAAGATATCGAACTGGAAACCGGCGTTGAGGTAATTGAAAGACTTCTCGGCGTAAAGAAACAGCTTGAGCAGCTTCTTTCCGGGAGTATCAGGTACGAGTCGCTGATTGATTTACCGGCGGTGGGGATTGCCGGCGCTCCCAACGCCGGTAAGAGCAGCCTGCTCAATAAACTGCTCGGTAAAGAAAGAAGTATCGTCTCGCACAAGCGCAAAACCACCAGAGATGTGCTGACCGCTATATGCACATTGGCTCATTGTAGATGCGTTCTGTTCGATTGTGCGGGCCTAACTCCGTCGCTCGTCGCTCGTTGCTCGTCGCACGGGTCACGGGCCACGGGCGACGGGCCACGAGATGTCCTTGACGAATTGGCACAACAGGCGGCAATTGAGGCGCTGCGAAACAGCGCTGTGGTTGTATTCTGCGTTGACATATCAAAAGACCCAAGACCCAAGACCCAGGACGCAAGACGCAAGAGTCAAGACTTTGGTTTGTGGACCGAAGAGATTGGTCTGTGGTCTTTGGTCTGGAGTCTTGGGTCTGTGGGACTGATACCGGTTGCGACAAAGTGCGATTTGGTATCCGAACAGGTGTTATCAAACCGCCTTGCTGAGCTGAATGAATTGTTCGGTCCCGCACCAAAATCGACCCCCGCAAACCACTTGTTATCCATGGATAACAAGACCGAGCACAACAAAGTGGATTTTGGTGCGGGATTTTTAGTAACTTCCGCAGAAACCGGCGCCGGCTTAGATTTATTGCGAGAGGCAATCGACGGAAAATTTCTCGATGCTCGATACTCGATGCTCGATGCTGGAAGTTCCGCGCTCGAACCCGCTGCCCCGTCTTGCGACGGGAGTCGCAGGAGCCAGAAACGAGCAATGAGCACGCCTGTTAGAAGCGTGTTTTTCAACATCGAACATCAAGTATCAAGTATTGCCCTTACCGCTCGACATAAACAGGCTGTTACTGAGGCGATAGAGAACGTCAGTGAATCCATCGGTGAGTTGAGAGCCGGCAATGATGAGGTTACCGCAATGATGCTGCGGGCCGCTTACCAGGCCATTTCCGGTATCGAATCCGCCACAGGCGGACACGTCGATGAGCAGATATTGGAGCAGATATTCAGTCGTTTCTGTATAGGAAAATAGCCGACTCCGGCTGACAGCCGCCGGTTTGTCTCAGTGACTGTGAGGGCCTGGCACTAAACTAAAGGCGGCGAGCTTTGAACTACGGGCAGGCGCCTTCTTTCGCCAAGCAGGACGATGTCACGAAGGACATCTTGGTTTTTCGCACCAGTCCATTTTTTCTCGAATTGCGGGTCGCGGACTATCTGTGCAATGGCCGCAAGTGAATAAAGATGGAAATTTCGTTCATCCTTCGAACCCATAATGACAAAGACAGCGTGGACGCTTGGTTCTTTTTCAGAGAAGAAGATTCCCTCTCTGCATCGAGCAATGAGGATATCAAACTTGTGTTGTCCCTCGAGGATTATATGAGGTATGGCAAGGTATGGGCTTAGTACGGTGCTGCTCTGTTTTTCTCTTTCGATGAGCAGTTTGAGCAACTCCTCGGACTCAACATTTAGTCGCGGTGACATCGCGTCGGCGGCCAGCTTGAAAAAGTCTTCAAGCTTTGCTGACTGCTTAATGTCGAGAACAGAACCTTTTTCGATGATTTCATCGAATCTGTCCTTTATGATTTCATCCCTTTCTCTGATGATTTCTTTAAGCTCACTTTCAAGCGAATGTGTAGTAAGCTCTTTTGCGGTGATTCTTTCGATGAGATGGAGAAGTGCGTACTGCCTGGTGGTTCTTATTCGTCCGTAGAACCAGTAAACGAACAATCCACCGACAATAAGTACCAGAGTAATCAGGAGGGCCTCCCTGCCCATTTCGAATATCAAAAAGCCGAAGCCGATTATACCGGCAATCTGCATCCAGGGATACAGAGGGGCGAGAAACTTCGGCTGGTAATTCTGCAGCCGGCTTTCTCTGAGGATAATTACCGAAAGACACGAAAGAATATTGGTCAGAATAAGGACAACCGAAGCGGCTTCGACTAGGATATCAAGTTTCAACAGTAAGGCGGCGGAGATAACCAGGCCCGTTACGATAAGGGCGTTATGAGGAGTTTGGAATCTTTTGTTGATTGTGCTGAAAAACGGGGGCAGCAGACCGTCCCTGCTCAACGGGACAAGAGACCTTGCCGCGGTCATAATTCCCGCGTTCGCCGTCGAAAGAAACGCGAATATTGCGGCAATGCTCAATGCGATTTTGCCGAAGCCGCCCAGGAAAGTCTCCGCCCCGTCGGAAATGGGTGTCAGCGAACGGCTCAGCGCCGCCGGCTCAAGCACACCTACGGTTACAAGCAACATCAGACTGTAGAAAACGCTTACCACGAGAAGCGAAACAATCATTCCCAGCGGAATGTTGCGAGAAGGATTCCTTATCTCCTCTGCGACGCTGGCAATTTTCAGCAGACCCGCATAGGAAACGAACACAAAACCTGTGGTGAAAAATATCGAGGCAGTCCCGTTTGGTGCGAAAGGCGCCAGATTCTCGACACGAATCCTGGGCAGTCCAAATACGATGTAAAGGAGCATTAGTACAAGCAGGGCTATCACGAGGCCGACCTGCGTTTTGCCTGCATGCTTAATACCGGCCATATTTATAAGAAGAAAGATAACACAGAAAAGAATAGACAACAAATGCAGATTGGCCTCAACAATCAGGGCGGTGAAAATAGAAATGCCGATGAGTGCAAAAGCGCTTTTCATCGACAGAGAGAACCAGCTCAGCAGACCCGCGACGGTGCCGGCGGCCGGCCCAAGGCTGCGGACGACAGTAAAGCAATCGCCACCCGCTCGGGGCATAGCCGTGGTCATTTCGGCGATACTTAGCATACCGGGTATTGACAGCAGTCCGGCCATCAGGTAACAAAGAATGACGGCTGGTCCGGCCCTGGCGTAAGCAATGCCCGGCAAAATGAACAGCCCGGAACTGATCATGGCCCCGGAGGCTATACAGAAGACATCAATCAGATTCAATTCCTTCCTTAGTTTCATGGTCGGCCATCCCGGATTTAAGGCATTGTTAGATTTTGCTGGCGACTATACGACCGGCGTGGAACTTTGTTTGATATATTCAGGCAAGACTGTTAACACTTTATCTATCTTACCGGAGCGGAATCCGCCGCCAAGCCCAAAAGACGCTCTTTGTACCATAAAAACAGCCGGGGCAAGACATTATCTAACTGTCTTGCTCCGGCTTTTCGCAATTGCTGTTTTCAGCAATCTGTTTATTAAGGAGTCAAAATTTGTTTTTGGTTAATTGTCTTTGACCTCGAATTCAGCGTCGATTACGTCATCCGGCTTTTTTCTTTTAACCTCATCTTCGGGCGGCGGAGGCGGTGCCTGGTCGGCCTGTCCTGGTTGGGGCTGGGCTGAAGCAGCCTGCTTCTTGGCAGCCTCTTCGTAAAGCACCTTGCCCAGCTCCTGGCTGGCGATGCCGAGGTTTTCAATGGTTTTCTTTATCGCATCGGCGTCTTCGCCTTTTACAGCTTCCTTGAGGTTGTTGACTGCATTTTCGATATTGCCGCGAACATCGGCGGAGACCTTGTCGCCGTGCTCTTTGAGCGTTTTTTCCGTTGTATAAATCAACTGGTCGGCCTGGTTCTTCAGGTCAACAACCTCTCTTTTCTTTTTATCTTCCTCCGCGTGGGTCTCTGCATCCTTGGCCATCTTCTTAACTTCCTGCTCACTCAGTCCGGAGCTGGACTTAATCTCGATTGACTGCTGCTTGCCGGTGCCGAGGTCCCTTGCAGAGACGTTCAGAATGCCGTTGGCATCAATATCAAAGGCAACTTCAATCTGTGGGATTCCCCGGGGAGCCGGTGGAATATCGGCAAGCTGGAATCTGCCGAGCGTTCGGTTGTCCCTGGCAAATTCTCTCTCGCCCTGGAGGACGTGGATGTCAACGGTGGTCTGACTGTCAGCGGCGGTTGAGAAAATCTCCTTCTTGCTGGTCGGAATCGTGGTATTGCGCTCAATCAATCTTGTCATAACTCCACCCAGTGTCTCAACACCTAACGAAAGCGGGGTTACATCCAACAGCAGAATGTCTTTTACGCCTGCATCACCAGCCAGGACCGCACCCTGAATAGCGGCGCCCACTGCGACGACTTCGTCGGGATTGATGCTTTTGTTCGGCTCTTTAGCGAAGATGTCCTTTACGATTTCCTGGACTTTCGGGATTCTTGTCGAGCCGCCGACAAGTAATGTCTCCGCGACATCGCCGGGGTTCAGCTTTGCATCCGCCAGTGCCTTATGGCAGGGGTCTTTGAGCCGTTCCAGAATGGGTTCTACGAGCGATTCAAACTTGCTTCTGGTGATGGTAATCTGCAAATGCTTCGGCCCGGAGGCGTCAGCGGTGATAAACGGCAAATTAACCGTGCTTTCGAGCTGGGAGCTCAATTCGCACTTTGCCTTTTCAGCGGCTTCTTTGAGTCGCTGGTGAGCCATCGGGTCATTTCGCAGATCGATTCCCTCAGTCTTTTTGAATTCATCAGCCAGGTAGTTTATCAAGACCGCGTCCAAATCGTCACCGCCGAGGTGTGTATCACCGTTGGTGCTGAGGACCTCAAAGACGTTATCACCAATATCAAGAATCGAAACATCGAATGTTCCGCCGCCAAAGTCGAAGATAGCAACCTTTTCATTCTTTTTCTTTTCGAGTCCATAAGCAAGTGCAGCGGCGGTCGGCTCATTGATTATCCGCTCGACCTCGAGTCCTGCGATTTTGCCGGCGTCTTTGGTTGCCTGGCGCTGCGAATCGTTAAAGTAGGCCGGCACGGTAATAACGGCATTGGTAACTTTTTCACCCAGATAATCCTCGGCGGTTTTTTTCAGGTCCTGCAGAATCATTGCCGAGACCTCCGGCGGCGTGTATTCCTTGCCCCGGACATCGACCTTGACCAGCTCATCAGCGGCGCCGGTAATTTTATAAGGGACAATTTTTTCCTCCGATGAGACTTCATTGTGGCGTCGGCCCATAAAACGCTTAATGGAAAACACTGTGTTTTCAGGATTTGTTACCTGCTGATGTCGTGCAATCTGGCCGACAAGCCGCTCGCCCTTATCCGTAAAACCGACGACCGAAGGGGTCAGCCGGGAGCCGGAAGAGTTAATCAGGACCTTCGGCGCTGAGCCTTCCATCACAGCGACTACTGAGTTTGTTGTTCCTAAATCTATTCCAAGGATTTTAGCCATATTTATATTCCTTTCACTAATATCGTTTTGCGTATATCGTCGTGCGTATTGCGTTAGCTTTTAAGACAATGTGCACAACGATAAGTGAATATGCAAAAGACGTGCCAGTTAGGGGATTATGTTGGTTTAAGCTGTTTAACCTGTTTGGATATAAGAAGTTAGATTTTTTTAGGATGATGTTTTGGTGTTTTAGGACGTCAATTTGTTGTGCCATTTTGGCAGATTCGGCCCACCTTGGCCTGGCCCCTACGAGCTGTTTCGATATTGGGTTTGAATTGGGTTTGTTTTTTTGGGGCCTGAAGGCGGTTTCATATTCATAATCCTTTTGTGAAAAAGCGTTTGCGTTCATTTTGGGCCTTAAGAAAATTGGGTTTGTATTGGGTTTGTTTTTTCGGACTGCGAAATCATCGTTTTTTCTGTAATCCTTTGTTATAAGTGAGTTTACATTCATTTTGACTTTTCGGAAATTGGGTTTGTTTTGCATAAAAAGTAGTCAAAACTTCGTAGGTTTTTCCTTTTCCGCTGATTTCTGCCTAATGGGCCAATAAAGTCGTGTTTGACGGCGTTCCCGGTGAGATAGGCAAGTGCCATCTCACGGGATAAATTTTGGTTTTCGCTGGCCATTAGGAACCCCCTGATGTCTGTTATCTGAAGTCAGAAGTCTGAAGTCAGAAGTCAGATGTCTGTATGTCTACGAACTATGAACAATGAACCATCCATAGTTAGATATGTATTA
>JBDRTM010000032.1:0-4737 GCA_043824065.1 Planctomycetota bacterium
GTGCACTGACTTTGAACCGACGAGCAATTGTCTGAAATGGCTCCGAATCGTTCCTGACAGAAGGCCATATCCGGCGCAACTCGCGTTGCGGAATAAGAAACTCCGCGGCTACCCGATTGCACGTTTGTTCCATAGGGTCATCTGCCGGCTGCATTTCACGCAAATCGAACGCGGCACTGCTTCCAAAGAACACATGCGCCAGCTCATGGGCTAAGGTGAACATCTGTGCCGCTTTACCGTCAGCACCATTGACGAATACTAATGGAGCATAACTATCCACCAAAACAAAGCCCCTGAATTCGTTTGGATCGAGTTTGCGGTGTGTATTATTCCCGACGATACCATTAACGACTACCAGTATCCCCGCGTCCTCAATGGCTTCGCGCATGGTACGCAGAGCCTCTGTCCACGTCCGCTTGGAGCTGGCCCAACCTTCCACCAGACACAGCGTGCCTAGCATACGTTGCACGACTGATCTCGGCTGTTCTCCGCGCCGTGCAGACCTCACAAACGGCAGTTCCTTCTGACCTTGTTCTATCAGGAACTCGCGCATCCAGGCCTGCCGCCGCTGCATTATCTGAATAGTCTCAAGGATGTCAGGACTTGGCTTGGCGGGGGTTTCGTCATGAAGCGTCCGGAAGTGAGGAATCGGCAAGCGATCCTCAGGCGGTTCAGCGAGGAAAAAGTACCCAAGCGGCGTAAGAGTGGCTCTCGCCAGGGATTCCAATTGCCGCAGCGTCGGCCAGCTTTCGCCGCCTGCCCACTGGCGGATTCTCGGGAACCTTTGTTCTAACTCGTCCAGTTCCAGCCCACAGCGGCGTACCGCCCAGCGCAACACTTTTTCATTCACGGCCACTCTGCTCATACAGCAATCTCCTTGCCAGCCCCGCCGGCACCAATATTAAACCTGACTGGGGCCAAAAAGTCAAGCGCCGGGCTCCTGTGAAGGGCCTAGCCGACCTACAGCGACAGTACAGCCCCTCACACAATCGCTTTTGTTGCTCCTGTAGTGAATCCGCCATCTACCAAAATTATCTGGCCTGTAATATATTCGCAAGCATCCGAAGCCAAAAAGACAACTGTGCCATCAAGGTCATTTGGCTGGCCGGGGCGATTCAGAGGAATGCGCTCCGTAATATAATTTAACCACTCTTTATTCTCGTACAGCACTGCGTTTTGTGCCGTCTTAAACCAGCCGGGAGCTAACACGTTGACCGTAATTCCAAATTTACCCCATTCCGCAGCCAAACTTCTGGTCATTGACAGGATAGCCCCTCGACTTGCGGTATAAGCTGTGATGCCCTCCATACCGAAAACGCACGTGCAAGAGCCGACGTTTATTATCCTGCCATAGTTTCGTTTTATCATCTCCTTAGCGACAGCCTGAGCACAAAAAAAGCTGCCTTTGAGATTGGTATTCAGAACAGTGTCCCAATCCTGCTGAGTAACTTCCGTAGTTGGCTTTCTGATATTCAATCCGGCATTGTTAACCAGAATATCAATTTTTCCATATTCCTTTATAGTCATCTGAGCCATATTCTCAATATCACTTTGTGAAAGCACATCCAGTTGGACAGCTAACGCCTTTCTACCCAAAGACTCTATTTCCTGTTTGAATTCGGTCAGTCTCGATAATTCTCTGCTGGTAATAACCAAATCCGCCCCGGCTTTGGCAAGTGCCCTGGCGAAATACTGGCCCAGACCACGGCTGGTTCCGGTTACAATTGCCACTTTGCCGGAAAGATTAAAAAGGTCCTGCATTTTCATTTCCCCGAATTTTATGGTTCTAAAACAATTTTAAGTAAGTTTTCCTCGGCCTTGAGCAATCGGTCAAAGGCACCCGGCCCATCTTTCAACGGCAAAACATCGCTGATTAAAGGCTCGACGTTAATTTTGCCCGAAGCTACTAAGTCTATGCAATCGCGAAATTCCCCCGAACTGGCATAAGAACCCGTGAAAGTCAGCTCCCTTGCGACTAATTCCTGCAAATTGAACTCAGCGGTCTTTTCCAGATTACCGACAGCGACAAGATGGCCACCGGTCTTTGTTAGAGAAACTCCATCCCGGAAAGTCTGCGCGTATCCAACAGCCTCGAAAGTAACATCCGCCCCTCTGTTTTTTGTTTCTTTGAAAATCGTTTCTCTTATATCAGACTTAAGAGGATTGATGACCTTATCCGCCCCCAATTTCCCGGCCACCTCAAGCCGGAATTCATTGATGTCGGCTACGATAACTTTGGCTGCACCTCTAAGTCGGGCTGCCTGCAAAATGAAAAGACCGATTGTCCCTGCTCCAATAACCACAACCGTATCATTGGTGGAAATAGGTGCCCTGTTTGCAGCGTGCGTACCTATTGACGCCGGCTCTAAAAGAGCCGACTGAACAAACGACATATCGTCCGGAATTTTCGAGACAATCCACCAGGGTACTGCGACATATTCAGCAAATGCACCGTGCCTCTTGAATTCCGGCGTGGAAACCCCTAATACCTGTCGTTTGTCACAGCGATTATACAAGCCCATCCGGCAGGGCTGACATTTACTGCAATATACAGTTGAATCAAAACAAACTCTATCGCCCTTTTCAACCCCGCACCAATTGACTTTCGGCGGACCAGTTGTGCCTTCACCTGAGACTTCGCAGCCCGATGCGGGCACAATTGGTGCGGGGACATTTTTACCCACTTCTTCAATAATGCCTGCCGCCTCATGGCCCATAATCAAAGGAGGAATCCTTCTGCCGGTCTTACCTGTGAAGCCATGCACGTCCGAACCACAAATTCCACAGGCCTTGACACTTATCAGTACCTCATCGTCACCAATCACAGGATGGGTAAAATCCGAATATTCTAAACAATATGGTTTAGTGTAAAGTAATGCTTTCATTTAATCCTTTGTTCGATAAACTAAGAATAAATGCAATCCGAAATACACCAGCATAACAAAATACCCGAAAAGCAACCAATATTCACCAATTTTATTACAGAAGAGCTAAAAATTTACCTTTCCGAAGTTCTTAGACAACCTTATAATAAAAATCATAAGGTATTTTCCTGCACCACCACTTGAAGGGACATTATTATGGCCGATGACTTAGGATACGACGATGATGTAAAAGAATATCTTTTCGACCTCAAACAGGACCCGGCGGAAAAAATAACCTTGTTATCGAACGAAAACAAGATGTACAAAAATTGAAAATACTGTTAAAGAATTGGGAGATAACAAATGAATGAAAATCAACAAAAAACTACAAGACGCAAATTCCTGAAGAATTCGACTGTAGCGGCGGCATCAGTTACACTGGGACTAAATGCCATAGGAGTTCCTCTTATAAAGACCGCTCGTGGAGCTAATGAGAAAATTCGTGTGGGCTTTATCGGCGTGGGTAACCGTGGAACGCAGCTCCTTAACGGCTTTCTCAAACAGGATGATGTTAAAATCGCAGCCCTTTGCGATGTTTATGAGCCTTACCTGATGAGAGATTATTCCAAAGTTGACAAAAAGCTCCGAGATTCTTTAGGAAGCAGGGTCCCGAAGATGACAGAAAAGTTAGGCAACAACGTTGCACGGTATAAGGATTTTCGTCGCCTGCTCGACCGCAAAGACATAGATGCGGTGGTTATTGCTTCACCCGACCATTGGCACGCTATCCAGACTATTATGGCCTGCCAGGCAGGAAAGGATATATATGTGGAAAAGCCGCTGTCTATAACCGTACTGGAAGGCCGGAAGATGGTCGAGGCCGCAAAACGATATAATCGCATAATACAGGTCGGGCTTCATCGACGCTCCTCCAAATCGTACATGCAAATAGCCGAGCACGTCCAGGCAGGTAAAATCGGCAAGGTAACGGTAGCCAGGGCCTACCGGATAAGTAATATGCATCCGAACGGGATAGGTCGATTTCCCGATACGGCCCCACCGAAAGGTATGGATTGGGATATGTGGCTTGGTCCCCGGCCAAAACGCCCTTACAAAAACAATATCTCCTTATATAAGTTCCGCTGGTGGCAGAATTATTCCTCACAGATGGCCAACTGGGGCGTGCATTATTGTGATGCGATGCGCTGGATGCTGGCAGAGCAGGCACCAGTCTCCATATCTGCTCATGGTGGAAGGTTTGCCCTCGATGACGACCGGACAATTCCGGATACGATGGAGGTGATTTTTGAGATGCCCTCGGGCGTACTGCTCATTTTCGGCCAATATGAAGCGAACGGTGGCCCCGCCTTAATAGAAGGAGAGGTTGAATTCCGGGGCACGCTGGGAAATCTTTACGCCGGCACAAGTGGAGAAGCCGGGTATAAAATCGTGCCTTCAAGAGCAGGACAATTTCAGGATAGCAGCTCGAATATCGAGCCGCACGAAGGCAAACGAATAGATGGCGACCTTACCGTCCAGCACATTCGAAACTTTCTTGACTGCGTCAAAACCCGACGGCGTACCAATTGTGATATGGAAACAGGCCACCGCTCAACAACCTTTGCTCACCTGGCTAACATCGCTTTAGCTACAAAGTCTCGAATTAAATGGGACCCAAAGAAAGAACGAATTATCAATAATAGACGGGCTACGAAACTATTGCACTACGAATACAGAAAGCCGTGGAAGCTGGGTTAAAAGCAAGTGAGTAACGAATGGAATAAGCAAGCTTAAAGCACATAAAGTTATTTGTCTTTTAACTTTAGCTCACTTTAGGCACTTTAGTTCACTTTAGGCACTTTCTTGTTCTGTC
>JBDRTM010000033.1:0-2804 GCA_043824065.1 Planctomycetota bacterium
TTGTCGTAGTAGAGTGGCATCGATTGGCTGCCGCTGTGAACAATACTTTGCTCGGCATAAGGAGGAAGGTCATTACCAACGAGAGCTCCGTTTGTCGGGATATCATAACCGTCCGGCCACGCTTCAAATATCCTGTTGCTCTCCGGGTCAGGGGGGTCAATGTCGTTGTAGGACTCAAAATCGTCCACGACGAGGAAGTTGGCGGTCGTAAAGCTCCAGAGGCTGCCTGTCCACGGGCTGTCGGGATTGACGTTATTGACCTCGTCAATACGCCAATAATAGGTGGCATCCCATTCGAGTTTTCCGGGTTCATAGCTCTCGTCACCAAGTGCCTTTGTGCCTTTATACTCGGGCGAAGCTGTGGTGGCATTATTCACGGCTTCTTCATCCGTGCCGAAGTACACCTCGTGTGAAACGGCGTAATCCCCTGCTCCCCACTTGAGTACAGGTATGTGCTTTACACCCGTAGCGCCATTACGTGGATTCGAACTGCCAGCTTTTATAGGCAGCGCAAATGCAGCCTTTGGAATGAGCTGCTTTGGAGTGGATGGGCTTTCCCAGCGCAACTCTGCCACTGCACGACCGACGTTCTCAAAATACTCCATAACAAAAATATAAATAAATTTATTATTTTGTTGACTATAACCGATAGATATGTTAGGTTTGTTATTGTAATGTTAGATAAAACAATGATAATAAATCAGGAACGCAGGTTAAAACCGCAAAGTGAAATCAGGGCTAACGTGGTTCTGATATAAAAATGGTCGAGCGATGTTGCAAGCATCCCCGACCGCGACCTTAAACTGAAAGGAGTTTAAGATGGCAACAACAGTAACAAAGCAAGCCAACAAAAGCAAGTCAATTATCGAAGTCCTTGAGTTCTGCAAGGCAGGGAATCTACCGGCTCGCGTAGTCGGGCGATGGGTATGGATAGACTTCCCGACCAAGCCAAGTGCGGAAGTGCGACAGAGCCTTAAAGACTTTGGCTTCCGTTGGTCGCATCGCAGACAACAATGGTCGCATAATTGCGGCTGTAAATGCACAAAGCCAGCAAGAGGTTATCGTCCTTGGGACAAGTACCAGACAACGCTGATGGATGTCTATATGGCATCAAGAGAGGCGGTGGCAATATGACAAGTCTATTTGAACAGCACCGACCGAAAACCCTTGACGCTGTACTCGGTCAAGGCAAGGCAGTTAAGATAATCAAGAGGTTATTGGAGCGCGGCATCGGGTCGCGCTCTATCTGGATTAGCGGTGCGTCCGGAACTGGCAAAACAAGTATCGCCAGAATCATCGCTGGCACTATTGCCGATGATTTATACGTCAATGAGTACGATTGTGCGGATATGCTAACGGTGGCAGCCATCGACAAAATCGAACAGGATATGAGCTATTTCGCTGGCGGCAAGGGCGGTCGGGTCTGGATTATCAACGAAGCTCACGGCCTACGAAAACAATCCATACGGCGGCTGTTGGGCCTGTTGGAGCGAATCCCCGACCACGTTTGCATTATCTTTACCACAACCAAAGAGGGCGAAGCCGGACTATTTGACGACCAGATTGACGCATCGCCCTTGTTGTCCCGATGTTCTCGAATCCAGCTTACTAATCAGGGTTTGAGCAAACTGTTCGCCGAACATTGCAGGGCGATAGCCACAATCGAAGGACTTAACGGCAAGCCGATGGAGTCTTACGTCCGGCTGGCGGCTCGATGTAAAAATAATTGTCGCGCTATGATTCAGGAAATCGAATCCGGCTCGATGGTGTAATCAATCAGGGCGGGTGCATTGTGTATCCGCCCATATTTTTAACCTTAATCAGGAGTATATCAAATGTTAGACCGTAGCAAATATATGGACGAAGCCGAAATCGAACAACTGGTTAAAAGCTGCCGAGAATGGGAATCTAACGACCTACGATACGGCAAGCTGGCGGGTATCAAAATCTGGCTGCTGGTCGATGTCGCATTATCAACCGGCCTACGGGTCGCAGAATTGGCCAACCTGCAAGCTGCCGACTTTGACGCAAAACAGCGGTCGCTGAAAGTTGTCAGAGTCAAAAAGAAAAAGAAAGTCGCTGAAACGCTGCCGATTTCAAAAGACCTTGCAGACCATTTGAAAACGTATCTCAACGGCAGAAAAACTGGAACCATCTTTGGAGTTAGTCGTGCGACTCTGCAACAACAATTTCATTCAGCGATCAACCACGCCCATTTGCCGAAGGCACTTAGTATCCATAGCTGTCGGCATAGCCTTGCTGTTCGGCTATTGAAAGCTACCGGCAATCTGCGACTTGTGCAACTGCAACTCGGCCATTCATCGCCACAAACAACGGCGATTTATGCCGATATTGCTTTTGCCGACCGGCAAGCTGCACTCGATAAACTCAACGAATAACGACTACTTCGTAGCCACCAGCGGCTCAGGGGCTTACAATATGCCTCTGGGCCGTTTTTCTATTGGCCGTAACGCCTTGAAAACCACCAATAAAGGCAGTTCATATGAACTTATCAAAGAATAATCAGATAGCTGTTCAGTTGACTTACCTATTTTAACTTTTTATCTTTACCTCAATCGTCAAGGTCGTTACTTTTGCTCTTTTACAGGGGCCAATTGCTATCAGTAATATCTATTCACTTCAATATATGGTGTCCTAGGTGTCCTAGCCCGAGTTTCCTACTTACACGCACCAGATTTCCGTAAGTGCTTGCACGTAAACTGGTTATGCACTTGTAATTCTATGCCCTAAAATGCAGTAATAAAAATACCCTCTAAAGACCTCAAAAAACAATTATTTGCCTT
>JBDRTM010000034.1:0-11250 GCA_043824065.1 Planctomycetota bacterium
TTTTCTACAGAGCGGCGTTACGATATCTCTTATGAATTCATCGACCTGCTGAGGCGCCCTGCCGATGTAATGCTTCGGGTCTAACACTTTTTCGAAATTGATGTTACTAAAAGCAATATCCGCTTTTAGCCGGTTAATTAAATCGTTGGGCCTGCCGAATTTCTTTACCTGCGCGGCGGCGGCGTGTGAATACAATCGTATCTTCTCGTGCAGCTCCTGTCTGTTTCCGCCGGCCTTGACCGCTGCCATCAGGATATTCTCGGTGGCCATAAAAGGCAGCTCCGCTGTAACGCGGGCCGCTATCACCTTCGGATAAACAACAAGCCCGCCGGTGACGTTGATAAGGATTTGCAAAATGCCGTCCACAGCCAAAAACGCCTCCGGAATGACCACCCGCCTGTTGGCTGAATCATCGAGCGTTCTCTCAAGCCACTGCTCGGCGGCGGTCATTTGCGGGCTGGAGGCCAGGCTTAAAACCAATCTGCTAAGGGCTGTTGCCCTCTCGCATCGCATCGGATTTCTTTTATATGCCATCGCTGAAGAGCCGATTTGCGTCTTTTCAAATGGTTCCTCAATCTCTTTTAAGTTTGCAAGCAGCCGAATGTCATTGCACATCTTGTGTGCTGATTGTGCGATTGAAGCTAAAGTATTGACGACAAGGGCATCGATTTTTCGCTGATACGTCTGGCCGGTTACGGCGCAGGTTTTTTTGAAGCCGAACGCAGCGGCCACGAGTTTGTCGAGCTGCTTGACTTTGCTGTGTCTGCCGTCGAAAAGTGCTAAGAAAGAGGCCTGTGTTCCGGTGGTGCCTTTAACGCCTCTAAACGGCAGCGTTTCGAGTCGATGCTCGATTTCCTGCAGGTCAATCGCGAACTCATAGCACCACAGTGTTGCTCTTTTGCCGACGGTGGTCAACTGGGCCGGCTGATAATGCGTAAAACCCAACGTGGCTAACGAGCGGTGCTTTTTTGAAAATTTACTCAGCAGATTTATTACCACTGCCAGCTTGGCTGCGATTAGCTGCATTGCCTGGCGCATAATTATTAAATCGGCGTTGTCCCCGACGTAGCAGCTTGTTGCACCGAGATGGATAATCGGCTCAGCCTTTGGCGCTACATCGGCGAAGGCATAGATATGCGCCATAACATCGTGACGGAATTCCTTTTCGTAGCGGGCCGCTCTTTTGAAATCGATATTATCAAGGCGCTTGGCCATCTGGTTTATCTGGCCTTGTTTTATATCCAGGCCGAGTTTTTTCTGTGCCTTTGCAAGTTCAAGCCAGAGTCTGCGCCAAGTGCTGAACTTTTTTTGTGCCCCGAACAGCTCAGCCATTTCTCTTGATGCGTTTCTCTCCACAAGGGGACTTACATAGATTTGATATTCGGTTTTTTGATTTCGATTTTTTTTTGCCATTTTTTTCCCTGTGTTTAGGCTTATTTATTATGTTATTTTATTCTGCCTTTTGTATGCGCGTATTACCGCCTCTTTAATATCCGTTGGTAGTATTTCGTATTGCTTAAACTCGGAAATATTATCATCTTTTAGGTGAAGCTGACCCTCACCGATATTGCCTCTATGTTGGCCCTTTGAGAAGTACTTGTTGTTTTGGATTTCATCACGAGTTAGTACCCAATATCTGATTATATCTCGCCACACCCCAATCCATAGAAAAACATCTGCGCATCTAGGCTTAATCTGTTGAAAATTCATGTCGAATGGTCTTTCAGAATCGGAGGCAAGCGCCTTGATGTAAAGCGGTTCATCTGGTTTCTCAAAATCGACCGCCCTTGAGGTTTTTATCTCTATTCGGATACCGTGAGGCTTATTTTTCCTGTCTACCCAGTCTAACCAAAGGTCATATTGGTTGGAATATTCAGAGTCTAAATTCTTATTTGGTTTCTTAAATTCGGGCACGATGTGTTTAAGTTGCCCATATGCCCATTTATCACCTAAGCCTCTTGGTGCCGAAATCTCAAACACATAAAGATACAGATTTCTTTCAATGTAAGAGTCTCTGAGGCCATAGTATTCATCAAGTGTAAGTTTAGTGGCGGCTAAGAGGTGGGAAATTATGTATTCATATTCGTTGAACGGATAAACTGATACAAGATTTTCCAATGATACCTTGAAGTCCTCAGAATGTTCCAGTTTTTCTATAAGATTATCCAGATCAGCTCTCAGCTTTTCCATGTGATTTTCTCGCTACTTCGTGATTGCCATGAAGTCAAATAGACTTTTTTCCGTTGGCTTTTTCCTTTCTGTTATGCTCTCTTCATCTTTGCACTGCGTCTCCCAGCTAATATCGACTTCTGGAAATGGCGTTTTAAACTGCCAGCCTGTTTGACCTGTTTGTCTATAGTGCTCTAATCTTCGTATGCTAATTTCAGCAAAAACAGGGTCGATATCGCAGGTGAAACACGGTCTTTCGAACTTTTCACAGGCAAGTAAGGTAGTGCCTGAATGAGCAAAAAAGTCTACTATCAAATCGCCAGGGTCGGAACTAGCTGATATAATTCTCTCTATTGCTTTCATTGGTTTCTGTGCATAACAGCCAGGCACATTTTCCTCCATTCTGTAGAATACCTGTTGAATGTCAACCCAGACGTTCCCGGCTCTGATAGTGTTCGACTTACTTCGCTCCAGGTTCTCTGTTACTTTTCCATTAACTTTTTTGTAATACCCTCGCAAAATTTTTGGAATGTCTGTATATTCGGCGTCAATATTGAATTTTGGGTTGCCCTTTATGTAGTAGAGAAGTTCCTGCCTGACTGCCATCCAGTTCTTTTGTGTGCCGTATCCCCGCTGATTTCTCATCGTAATCAGACTTCGAGTTTTTAGTTCTCTGAATTCCCTCATCATAATAATAAAGTCAGCAAATGGTTGAAAGCCTGCATTTTGGTCGGCCCCCAGCCAAATGTATAAACTGGAGTTGCTCTTCAATATCTTACAGGTATTACGAATCCATTTTCTGCTCCAGTTTATGTATTCTCCCACCGCAATTTGACCCAGTCCGTTACTATTACTATTACCAACCACAACGTTGTAAGGAGGGTCCTGAACAGCCAAAGTGGATTTATTATTGCCGATTAACACTTGGATATCTTTTTCGCTACTTCCATCAAGACATCCCACTTTATGGCCAAGGATAGAGTCCTGCCAAAGCTCACCGTATTTTAATCGGCAGTAAGGCAAGAGCAGGCTCCTTATGTGTTGGTCACTGTCGATTCTTCCCAGATTTTCTTTTGGCATTTGTTCCTCTCTTTGGTCGGTTAATTGTCATTTTAGTTTTGCCTGACGTTCGGCTAAGAGTCGCTCAATTTGCTCGATGTCTTCTTTGCTCAAATCCCAGTCTGATGCCGGGGCGGTTTCGAGAATCTGCTGGGGCCTGCGTGCTCCGACAATGGCCGCGGTAACTTCGGACCGGCGAAGAACCCAGCTAATAGCCAGTTGGGCCAATGTCTTACCATTGCGTTCTGCAATAGGCCGGAGTTGTTCAACAAGCTCTAATGTGGCGGTAAATTTGGGCTCGTGAAAATCAGGATTTCTTCTTCGATGGTCGTCCAGTGGTAAATCCGCCAGTCGTTCCTGGCTGAAATTGCCCGTTAGCAATCCTCTCTGCATCGGACTGTATGCGACAACGCCGATATTGTTTTGAGAACAGTAATCTAACAGTTCATCTTCAACCTCGCGATGGAGCATGCTGTAAGGCGGCTGAAGCGAGGCGACCGGATGAATCTTCTGGAGGCGTTTGATTTGCTCGACATTAAAATTCGATACGCCGAGGAATCGGATTTTTCCTTCCTGAGCCAGTTTGGCCATTTCTTCCCAGGCCTCCCCGATATCTTCCTCCGGCTCGGGCCAGTGCATCTGATAAAGGTCTATTGTCTCAATGCCGAGTCTTTTTAAGCTGGCGTGACATTCCTTACGAATACTTTGGGCTTTCAGGCAGCTTACTTTTTCCCTTTTTTCATTCCAAAGCAGGCTGCATTTTGTTGCTATGATTGGTTTTTGGCTTGTTGCCTTCAGTGCTTTTCCAACAAGCTCTTCGGAATGGCCCAGCCCGTAAACAGGGGCTGTATCTATCCAGTTGATACCTGTTTCGAGCGCGGCCGGAATTGCGGCAATCGCCTCATCGTCGTCCTGCGGTCCCCAGCCGAACTGCCAGGGCCCGCCCATCGCCCAGGTGCCTAAGCCTACGGTAGTAAGTTTCAAATCGGTATAGCCTAATTGTCGCATCTGCATAATAGACCTCTTGAAAATTTGAAAACCTAACTATCAGGTCCGCGCAGTAGTATATTGCGAGTTTAGGTGTTCATCAATGTTTTTGTGGCCGTCAATATAAAAAGTCCATCCTGCCGGCTTGAATGTTACTATTTTTGGTTCTTCTCCAAAATAGTTGCTTGAAAACAGCCTCTACTGAGGCTGGGATTTATCGCTTTGGAGACACCAGCATAATCATAAGTGGGCGGCACTCAAAAAGATACCGCTCGGAGTTTATCCCTGCAAAAGCAGGGGCTGTATGCCGACATAGTGGCGCTCGCCTCGCTCCAGCGTTGCCCTATCCTCCACCATGGCAGACAAATTATACCAAAGTATGCTGTTGCCCACAAAGCGTTAAATCCAAGGACGTTAGGCCAATTTTTCAGTCTATGGTCACCAACTTTTTGGGATGAGGGCCTTATTTTTTAGCTGAGATGGTATAAGTTCCGTTGATTTCCGTCTCGAACTCAATAACTGACTGCTGGACAGTTTTAACTTTGGGCCCGAACCAGCCCAGCTCGACCGGCGTGGCCGAGCGGATTCTGCATTTATCGCCAAGCTTGGAACGGATTACGCTTTTGGCCAGTTTGCCGTCCTTCCAGGTGATGTCCACCTCGAACCCGCCGCGTGCTCGCAGACCCTTGACGTAGCCATTTGGCCAGGTCTTCGGCAAAGCAGGAAGTAAATAAATTTCGCCGGCGTGGCTTTGCAGCAGCATCTCGGCGATGCCGGCTGTGCCGCCAAACAGGTAATGCTCCCATAAATGCTGGCAGAACCATGCCCCGCCGGTTACCCATATACCGTGGTTGGAGGCATTGATTGGCGCTGTGCCCCGCCACAGGTCAGTGTTGTGGTGCAATACCCAACCCCGGCAGCCGTAGTGTACCTTTGCGGTTTTACGTCCCGACTCGGCCACATCCTCGAGCAAGTCGAACAACGGCTGGTGACACTCGGACAGGTTGGTTACCTCTGCCGGCCAGTAGTTCATCTCCGTATTGATGTTGGTCGTCCATTTGCTGTCCCAGGGCGGATCGATTTTGTCGTTCCAGATGCCCTGGAGGTTTGCCGGCTGGCTGCCCGGACGGGAGCTGGCAATCAGCAGGTAGCGACCGAACTGGAAGTACAGCTCCACTAATTGCCGGTCATCCTGCTGAGCGAAGTTTTCGATACGCTGGTCGGTGGGCTGCTTTATCGCCTCGGTTGTGCCCAGGTTGAATTCGACCCTGCGGAACAGGCGGCGATGGTCGGCGATGTGGGACTTGCGTAAAGCGTTATAGCTTTTGCCGGCAGCCGCTATGATAGTCCGGCGGCAGGCGGTGGCCGGCTCGCCGCTGACGTCCCTGAAGTCCTTAAAACTTGTGGCGGCCGCAAGTATCAGTGTTACTGAATCAGCTCCGGTAACGTCTATCTTTTCAGAATCAACCGTGAGCTTGCCGCCTTTGGCCTTCGCTCGCAGGAGAGCCTCAAACTTCAGCACACTGGGCTTTTTTTGCTTCGTCCGCTTATTCATATCACTACGTTATCTGCCGTGGTGCTTTCGAAATTCAGACTTTTTACGATGCGTTTGAGGGCAAGCTCAGCCATCTCGGCATCGCCCATAATTTGGTGCACTTCGATGTCGAGCTGGTGATTGTTTGGCAGCTTTGCGGTACCTAAAAGAAAACTTAACGAGATTTGTGGTTTTTGTATGTGTACCCAATCGATAGTGAGCGTATCTATTTGCATCCGGTCTGTTTTTATAATCACACCGTCAACTTCAGACGCCCTTTGCTCAAACCGCATCTGGGGGGTAGTTGTCTCGGCAGCTAAGAGGTACCGGCAGTAAGCCCACGCTGTGGGTTTGCCGGAACCGGGGGTGAAATTACTGCTTAAAGAATAAGAAGAGACATTTTCATGATAATTCCATTGCTTTTCGCTTTTCCAGCCGTTGCCCGACGGCATTGATACCGATAAACCGGCATGAGTTAATATTATCGGCTCCGAAAGAATAAGAGCAGACTTTGAAGCGACTATAAGACGGCCAATGAGAAGCGCGACAACAAAAAGTCCCAAAAGGGCTATTTTATCGCCCCCTATCTTTTTTATATCGTAAGTTTTGTCCATATTGCAGCAAGTTTAATGTAAAACGTCTCTTGTTTATAGCCGATTTATATATATATTTTCTAAAGAGAGGTTGATATGAATAAGGTGATATTGCTGCGCGGGGATGAGCCGGAAAAAATCCTGCAAACCGCGATTGATAAAAAAGTACCTGCCATTATGTCATATTTGTCCAAAGGCAAATGGCACGTCGCAAAATTGCTGCTGACCGGGCTTGTGGGGGACAGACTAAGTGTAAACAGTGCCGCCCCGAAAAAAAAGCAGCACCCGCTAAATATACAGGCGAATCAGCCGGTCGGCATATCGTTCAAATATGAATACGGAAAGTTTGTTTTTGATACGACGGTGCTTGGTTTTGAGCCCCCTGCTTTCGCAGGGGCAAGCTTGCACCCGCGGACGCGGGTGTCCAGCCCGGAGGCTGACCAGGGATGGGGCGGAACAATGATACTTGCGGTGCCGAACCGGATAGAAGTGGTCCAGAGGAGAAGTTATTACCGTGTTGATGTGCCCGAATCGCTGAAGGTAAAGGTGATAATGTGGCATCGCAGCGGCAGACGCGAGGCCAAAAAGCAAATAGAGGATGCTGCAGAGGATGTACACAATTATTGCCAGGGCAGGCTTGTTGACATTTCCGCCGGCGGTGCCCAGGTTGTAGTTTCGTACTCAGACCAGGCGGGCTGTCCTGCATCTGTTAGGCAGGAGTCTAAAGGCAATGCGTCCAGGACTTTTTGTGCCGGAGAGATGGACTTCAGGAAAGGGCAGTTTGTTGGGATGCGGTTTACACCTATGCCTTACGAAACGCCATTAGTGGTCAGTGCCCAGATTAGAAATATCCTGCCGACCGCAGACGGCAGGAGCGCCTCTCTTGGATTGCAGATTGTTGGTCTGGAAGCAAGTCCCGAAGGTCATGAAGTTCTGGCCCGGCTTATTAGTATTGTCGAGCAGTATTATCAGATAAATCAATCCGGCGTCAGGCAGCGGGACACACAGCCGGTTCAGAACACAGTGTAATACACAGGCCGGTCACCCGAACTCTCTTTATCATCTCTGTTGCCCCCATCGCAAGTTAGAATATTAGGAAATCAGTGTATCAGCGAATCAGCATGCAGGTTATCAGGAAATCAGGGTGGGGGATATCAGAGAACCGGGATACCAGAAAAAAACAAATCTCGCTGTGCATTTATACTGCGCCGCTGACCTGAAATCCTGGTAACCTGATACCCACTACCTGGTACCCTGATAACCTGGTAACCTTCTTTAGGCGAGGTCGTCCACTTCGGCGAGCTCGGTCGGGCCCTGGTCGGCGATTTGGCCCTTGTCAACCCTCGTCAATGCTGAATGTGCTGACGAGACGAGATTGTGCTTATTGCGGATTACTTTGTAGTAAAGCCATTTCACAAAGCTGCTTGCCGCAAAGCCGCAGAAAATCAGCACTAAAGCCGCCTGTATGTTCCAGATAACAAATGCCAGGAGCAGCAGCACCCTTATAAGGTACGCAAATGGCTTCTTGCCCTTTAGGTACTGATTGATGATATGCGGATATCGAATCCTGCTGACCATTAACACCGCTACACCCAGGGCCAGAAACGGCAGGGCATAAATAATTACGTTCAGGCTCGGAAATGTTTCCTGATGGAGTATTATCAGGCTGACTATTACCCCCGCAGCGGCGGGCGTCGGCAGGCCTATAAAGCTCATGTGGGCGGATTCGTCCTCCTCGTTTTCCACATTGAACCTGGCTAATCGAATGGCCGTACAGCTTATATATCCTGCTGCTACCACCCAGATGAAACGCTCCAGAAAAGTCTCGGTGACCGGATTAGGTCCGGCAAAGCCGGCCAGCTTGTATTCCAGAACTTTCAGCATCAAAAATGCCGGCGCCACACCGAAGCTGATTATATCGCAGAGGCTGTCGAGTTGCCCGCCAAAGCTGGAGGTGCTCTGGTGCATTCTTGCCAATCGGCCGTCGAGCATGTCGGCAATCATCGCCAGCAGTATCATATAGCCTGACATCGCAAAGTAAGAAAACTGCCCCAGGCCGAGCTTTGCCCCTTTGCCCGCAAAGACAATGGCCGCAAAGCCGCATACGCCGTTAAGAATAGTTATCAGCGACGGCAGGATGGCAATGTACTTTAACCTTTGCCTGCGCACCCGCCGCAGCAGACTCTTTTTGGCAGATTCGGTTTTTAATCTCGCCATATCTCGTACCTCATATATGTGTTGATGCGTATATGCGTTTATGCGTAAATGAGTTGGTGCGCTTACTCATTCACTCATTCACTCATTCACGTTCCTGGCATTTCGTATCTCACCAGCGGTGTCAAACCTGCTTTGACTTTATCGCCTATTTGGACCAGGCACTTTACACCCGCCACCGGCGGGTGTCGCTCGGAACCCGGCGTTGCTGCCTCACGAAGGGGCACGTACAATTCTGTTCTGGAGCCGAATTTTATCATCCCGAATTTCTGACCGCCGGTCAATTTCCTGCCCTCCACTTTATCGCAGACGATTCGCCGGGCAATCGCTCCGCTGATTTGACGGACAATCAGCCTGTCCTGTGGGCTGTCGGTTCTGACCAGATCCAGGTCATTGGACTCATTGACCCGCCCGGACTGCGGATTCATTGCGTTTTTGTATTCGCCTTTTTTGTAGGTGATTTTTTCGACTTTTACGTTACACGGAGCACGATTAATATGGGTGTCGAAGATGCTCAAAAATATCCCAATTCGCAGTACAGCTCCGCACCCCCCTTCTTGCTTTCGCCTGCTGCCACGACTTGCGTCGTAAGACGCAGAGGCACGCAAAAAAGCAGGGGGGTCATCTATCGTCTCAATGTCGGTAACCTGGCCGTCAGCGGGCGCTAACAGCAGGTTCCTGTCCGAGGGACAGCGACGCTCAGGGTCACGGAAAAACATCAAAGACCATATCAAAATGACCGCTAACAGCCCTGCACCAATTAGGCGTGGGCTTAAACCCAATTGGTGCTGGGTGCTCAGAAGAAAGACAATCATTACTGTAAGTAGCACCGCGGGGTAGATAACCACCTGCGGCAAACCATATTTTGTCAGCGGTATTCTCATAACTACAGATTAACACAGATTCAAGCTGATTAACAAAAATAAATCTACAAAATCCGTGTAATCCGTGGTTAAAATCGGTGGAATCCGTGGTTAGAAATCTTTGGAAATAAAAAAAGGCCGACCCTGTGGATATCGGCCTTTAAGGAGGAGGGGGGGTGAAATAGGATTTAATTTTTAAAGTTATTTACCTGCCCCCGCTTGCATCTGGCGGGGGCAGGCAGGCTGATTCCCTTCAAACCTGGCTCCGGCTTGGCCAGCCTTTCCTGCTACGGCCTCGGACTCCGCCGAGACGAGAGCTGCTCCGTAGAAACGTCCTATAACTGCCGCTCCTAATATCTATAGACGCAGGTCAGCCCAAAAAGTTACAGGATTTTTGGAAAATTTCTCAAAATTCCGTAAAAACACCGATTCCAAGACAAAAAAGGCCGAGCCAATTCATCCTGAGCACTGTCGAAGGAATCAGCCCGGCCTCTTTAGTAAACATTATACTGGCTATGCTAATTTACTTCGGCAGATTCTTTGGATCAAAAATCCCCTCAGGAAACTTTGGATTGGTTTTAAGATATATCCTTTGGAAGTGCTGACGCTGTTTTGCCTTTGACATATCATTGCACCATGTCGACTTAATCTTCTTCGGATACCACTTACCCGTATCGGTTTGAGCAAATTCTGTTATCTCCTTGATATTATAGCTATCAGCTGGAATTTTCTCGGAATTGACATCTGTGAGCCAAAAATCATCTTTCTGCCACGATGCGCGGCGTTGGGAATATGACTCCCTTCTTTCGCAAAGGTAATCTCGCTGTGGATTTATATAGTATAGTGACCTGTTGGGCAACGACACATATTTGCCACTGGGGTCTACCGAACCCGGAAGCAGCAACTCAATGCAAACCAATTTGTTACTCTTCGAATATTCCGTCTCGACTATTTTTACATCTCTTCCAGGCGCGAACCAGATGCTAATGTTGGGCCAACCAATTCCATCTATACCTTTGTGATTCGGATTATGTCCTTCACGTCGGTAACTCTTCAAATTATCAGGAAGCCCATAGACATAATAATCGTGTTTACCTTCATAAAGATAAAGTTCAGTTAATTTACTGTTGTCATTATTCGTCCACCACTCCAGCAATGAATCAAAGGTAGTTCCCACTGCGTTTGAATATTCTGTCCAACCACCAGACCTCTTAGCAGAACGATGCTCTGTCTTCATCAAATCGCCATTACGATAGGTTATTTTTAGTGGGTTTGAAATTGCTCTTGCCGACTTGGCAGACTTGATTGTCACAATAGCAATATATTGATTGGAGAAGCTCTCTCTATGGCGCTTATACTCCTGAAGGACCCTAAGTACCTCTCTTGGCGGAAGATGATTTATAACCTTCGCGGAGGCAGGCACTCCCAGATCATAGATGCTGCTTGGCCCGGTTTCCGGATATTCAAATTCTATATCACCGGCCATTACAACATTTCCGCTTGTGTCAACACCCTTGGCTACTCCTGCAAGAAGCAGATGATTTTGACGGTCTACATATAGTCGCATCTCGCTGCTAACGCCGTTTTGTGACAGCGAAATTTCATAAGTCTCAACAACCTTGTCTTTATATTTTCCGGCCTTTTGTGTAATTCTTGCTCCCTGCTGGATAAACATTTCCACCATTTTTTCCAGTACAGACAACGCAGATGAGAATTCGACTGAAGGTTTATCTTCATGCAAATAGGAAATTGTGATGGACTGTGAACAGGGGTCGTAGGTATAATTCTCATGTTTCCCATAGTCGATATACACAACATTTCCATCAGCATT
>JBDRTM010000035.1:0-12983 GCA_043824065.1 Planctomycetota bacterium
GCTTGCCCTGAGCGTAGCCGAAGGGTGAAGAATCTCTTTCTGCACAAGTGTACATTATTCTCATTCATAGGCCAGATGCTTCCCCTTCGACCCTTCGACTACGCTCAGGGCAGGCTTTCTTTCGCTCAGGGCTAAAGGCTATTTTCGCTCAGCATGACAATACGAATCGGTCAGTTTAAGATTTTTAGTCTTGGGTCTTGAGTCTTGTGCCTTCTGTTTTCTGTCCTCTGTCTTCTGTCTTGACTATTTGTCTGCAAAAAGCCAGATACTCTTTCTCGATTTGGTCAAAATCATCGCCGATATAATCTTCAAATAACCCCCTGCCGACAATTCGGTTCCAAAGAACGGTCTTCGGAATGTTTCTGTCTGCTGCTATTGTTTTGTTCACCTCGTCGAGCGCCCAGTCTCCTCTTAAACCATCTGCGAGCAACCTACGATATACACCAAGCCTTCTGCCGTAACCTGCTTCCTGCAAAAATCGCACTAATGCGTATGATTGGCTGTAAAAAGCCATTACCGCTTCGGTCCGGTCCGTGGCAAGCACATCGCCGGGGTTCATTGTAACCAATTCTTCCAGCGGTATCATCTTGTTTTTCGTCAATGTTTTTTTCAGCCCGTCTAATCGATACATGTTCTCAGCCGGCTCAAAATAAAACAGCCCCTCCTCACTTCCATGCGTCTCGAACAGCATTGCCACGCCCTCGTCAAGCCAGCTTGGCAGACGAAACTTAAAACATCTGCCGTTAAACTGATGCCATCCTTCATGTCCGAGGGCTGAAAAAGTACGCTCTCTGCCGATATCATACACCACGCAGGCGCCATTATGATAATAGGCACCGGCCTTTATTTTGTAAAACATCTGGGCCTGTTCGCCCGCAAAGCTCCTCGTAAAATCCTCCCACTGACCGCGGTCGGCAAAAAGATAAATGGTAAATTTGGTTTTTGTTTCCACCGTAAGTCCACAGGACGCCTTACGGCGGTGTCCTCCGTAAGTCCGCTTGTCCGCTTGGGGACGCCTTCCGGCGGGGACGCCTTCCGGAGGAGTCCTTAGGACTGCGGAGACAGGTCCGGGCAGCTGACTATTATAGGCCCGATAGGCCGACTCCATAAATCCGCTAATCCCTCGAAGTATGAAAGGCTCCAAAAGCGTCGTGAAAATCTCATAGTGGGCGGTAGTTAATTTAAGCCCCGGCCCATGCCCATTCTTCCAGACCTCCGCGGATTTCAGCCCCGGCAGACCCTGGCCCTGCAAATACGCTGCTACTCCCGCATAGGTATCGAGCCGCTGGGCATTATCGGCGCCCTTAATCTCGAATTTATCGGCCCCGGAACAGCCGGCCAGACAAACAATGATTATGCAGATTAGCGATAACTTCCTCACTCCAATCCTTCCTCCGAAGGCCAGCAACTGTAATTAGACCGGCAATCAACCGCCTTGCCGGGCTAAAGCCGAATCTAAGAAATATTCCTCAAAAACCCTGAACTCCACACTATCTTTACCATCGGCTGCAAATGATAAGAAATCCATTATATTTTGTCCACCTTAGCGGCATTTTTCGTCTAAACTTATGGCCGGCCCGATAAGACAAATGCTGTACAATAGGAATCACTTATGGACACCCGAATAAAGACCCTGTGCAGACGTGCTAAAAAGGCAGATAAAGATGCCACCTGCGAGCTGTTGAAAATCTACTATGCAGAGATCTATGCTTATTTGAGGCGTCTTTGTGGCAGCAGAGACGATGCCGAAGACCTGACCCAACAGACTTTCCTTAAAGCGTGGTCTTCCCTTGACGGTTTCACAGGCCGCAGCAAGTTTTCGACCTGGCTCTACAGGATTGCCCACAATACTTTCTTAGATTGGCTGCGCAAAAATACTGTCAGCGCTCAATCCCACACAGACCAATGGTGGCAGGAGTGTATAGACCAAAATCCGGGCCCTTTCGCAAATCTCGCCGAATGCCAATTGGCCCAGCGCCTGTACGAAGCTGTGGGCCGGCTCGATGAGGACAAAAAACACGTTGTGCACCTGCATTACTACCAGGGATTGTCTATCCGTGAAACTGCCAAAGTTCTGAATATTGCAACAAGTACCGTAAAGTACAGACTTCGCGAAGTCTTCAAAACCCTTAGGATTAAGTTAGGTGTCCGAGAAACCGGATTTGAACAAAAACAAACAATTCCAATCGCAAAAGGAGAATCATTATGAATACGGAAAAGAAAATCGCGCAATGTCTCAGGGCCGCCCCAAAGCCGCCGGCGCCGGACGGTTTGTTAGACAAATTGCAGGCAGACGTATCTGTCCAGGATATTAAAACACATCGGTCGTCTCTGCGCAGGTGGTTTGCCCCTACGGGCCGGTCAATATCACCTTGGCGAGTAGCCGCCGCCGCGGTCATTGCAATCGCGGTTCTGCTGCCTTTGAGCTATGGTGCCACTAAGTTGATAAAACGTTTTATCACCATCTCCCAGCTCCCCGCCATTAACAAGGTAAATTTTCCGTGGGGCGCGTACGAGGGTGCAGCGCTTTCCCCGGACGGCAAACACTTTGCCGGTACCACAACGGATTTTGAATTGGTCGTCATTGACATCTCGACCGGTGAACAGCGGAAACTCGCTAAGAATTGTTTTTGGGCTACTCCCGTCGTCTGGTCCGCCGACGGAAGTGAAATAGCCTTCGTAAGTCGCAGCGGGGATAAGGATACACATATTGGCAGACAGGCCTCCTCTCTTCTCGCTCTTTCGTTAAAGACCGGAAAAACACGAATCTTGATGGAAGATCTGCTCTGGCTCGAGGACTGGTCATCTGATGAAAAACTCATCCTGGGCGAAAGGAGGTCCAAAGAGGGTGTTGTTTCAGCGGTCATGGTCAATCTGGAAAACAAGGAAGAAACCGTCCTGGCCAAGGAATGGGCTTCGCCTCGCTTCTCGCCGAACGCAGGTTGTCTCAGCTATGTTACGAAAGAGGCGAACCGGTCGATTCTACACCTGCGAAAAGTCGATGGGACAAGCCATGTCAAATATACGGATTTTCCGGGCGACATCAGCCGACCTTTATGGTCTCCCGATGGGACTTACGTTGTCTTCACAGGGACTCAAATGGGAATCGATCGTCAGCACAAAGATTTGTGGGCATTGCGGGTTCAAGGTAACCAGTTTGTGGGGGCGCCTTTGCCGGTGGTACCAGACGTTGAACAGATGCAATTATTCAACTGGTCGCAAAACGGACAATTGGCCTACCGGACGGGTTTTGAGCTTGGTGGAATATTCACTTTGCCGGTGGACCTGCAAACAGGCAAAGCTACCGGACCGCCGCGCCAATTGATGCGGGGAGGCAACCAGCATTGCTGGTCACCGGATGGAAAACAAATTGCCCTGTGGCAAAAAGGTGGATTAATTTTCATATCTGCCAGCAGTGGCGAGAAGATACGAAACTTATCAGTAGCTGAGATTAGAGACACAAAACGTGGAATGTCCTGGTCACCAGACGGGAGACTGATCGCCTGTGCAGGTATAGACAAAGAGAAGAGATGGGGGATGTTTCTAATTACGGTAGAGACTGGTCACGTAAAACTACTGGTGCCGCTGGAAGAAGAAGCAAACAGTCTCACGTGGTCACCGGACGGTAAAACCATCGCTTACGGATACAAAAGGGGTGTTTACGTCGTGAACATTGAAGACGGAAAACCACTACGGATCGCTTCTCCGACGGAGAAAGAAGATATTTTCAACCGTCCGGTCTTTGCACCCGATGGCGGCTCGGTCGCTTATGCTTATATATCCGAAAAATGTGACACGGTACTGGCGACCACCGTAGACGGCAAGGAAACAAGAGAAATTTGTCACTTGAAAAACACGGGAGGGCATTTAAGTATTAAAGTCTTCTATTGGTCTCCGGACGGGCGTCATATCGTTTTCACGCCCGCCAGCGAAAAGATTTGGTGCGCTCCGACCGATGGTGGTGAACCGTTTCTAATGGCCGATATATCCAATCTCGGAGAGACACTCTATGCGTGGTGGCCAGAATGGTCGCCGAAAGGTGATGCGATTAGCTTTGGAGTTTTCCGTGAGGAGTATCAATACTGGGTGATGGAGAATTTGCTGCCAGCCGTTGTTGCATCCGCGGAACCTTAGTAAGCCGGCAGATAATACTATAAAGGGTTTTTTAATGGTTATGTATTTTGAAAAGGCTGTTCTTAACATTTGATAGGGGGTGATAGCCAAATGCATTAAGTTCGCAATCGTTCTTATGTTGTTAGCCGCAATTGCGGCCTTGACCGAAACTAACAATTTAAAAGAGAAAGGAGATTGAACGATGAGAAATAAGTTTCTATTGACGGCTTTAGTTGTCGCTTTAGGGATCGTGGCCTTGGTCATCTTCACCACGGCCGATGCGAAGGGACCTCCTTTCGGGAAAGGCCCGAAAGCCGAACCAAGCCTGTTGCTGACGTTCAAATCCGGGGATGTGATCGCCGAGCCGCAGATGATGGAAGGGCGCGATTCTAAGAGAGGAATTAAGCTCGCGGGAGGGCCCATCACTGCCACTATTGATTTCGTGAAGTTGGAGCCCAACGTTTGTACAGGTAGTGCGGAGTGGCTGCACTATATGCAAGCCAAGAATCCCATCACTTACAGCAAACTTTCCGTTCAGGTGACGAAGGATGTTAGTCCGACACGGTCACTCTGGCTTGATTGGGAAGTGACGATTGATGGAACTAAATACCAGGTCGTCATGAACGCGTTCCTTTCTTTCACGATGGATTCCAGCCCGACGGAGTATACAATCCGAGCCAGCGAAGGGAGGTTTGCGATCCAATCTGGCAGGGAAATGTTGGTCGTTTCCAGAGGAGTCGATTTGGTCTTCTCAGTGAGCAAGTAAGAAATTCAGTCTATATAAGAGAGGATTAGGACAAAAACAGCAAGTGGGGCCGGATGGCCCTACTTGCTGTTTACTTTTGAAACCACACGTCCAACCGAAAACTATATGTTCTTGAATTCCACGCCGAGTACATCAACCGTGAACAGATAGACTTCCGTTTCCGGCTCTCGCCAGGCATCAGCCAAAAACTCCGCTAAGCGATATTTCAGATGACAGAAAAACTAATCGAAAAGGTCTAAAACAGTTGCAATTTTACGATGGACTTGGTAACCTAATCAAGCCCAGAGTATTAGCTGTGTTGATTATTAGTGTATATGTGAAATCCCGGATTATTGTTCAAAATAGAGGTGTAAGATGAAAGGCAGGTCAGTGATAATCTTGACGTTAGCATTTCTTTGCGTCTGTTTGCTCCTTATGAACGGCTGCGCAACCAGTGCCCAAACGGGTGCTGCGATTGGGGGGATTGGCGGTGCAGTGATAGGGGCCGTGACAGGTGGGGGTGGAGGATTAGTAGTTGGAGGACTCATTGGAGCAGGGGGCGGCTATGTAGTCGGCAACGAAATCGAAAAGTAACAAAAGCAGAAAGCTATATCTCTTTGAACTCTGCACCAAATACATCAGCGGTGAACAGATTGACTTCTGTTTCCGGCTCTCGCCAGGCATCCGCCGCTAATCCCGCTTTGTGCGCACAGCAGTACGAAAGAAATTCCTCCTTGCTCCAGCCGGTCTCAGTGGCAACCTGTGGCAGAAAGCAGCCCGAAACACGCCCTTTCTTTATATAAATGCCGTCAACACCTAACCGCAAACTCAACGGCTCATTCGTCCTCTCCAACGGCGAGAGAACCGATATCTCGACATCTAATTGGTCCAGCTCACCTGCACTTATCGGGTCTGCAAAAAAACGCGGGTCACCGGTAGCTGATGACTTTGCCATCGCAGCGACCAGTTCAATCAAGGGGCTTTCAGAAATAAATTGGCCGATACATCCTCGCAATCGGCCGTGGTTCTTCAATGTTACAAAGCACCCGCAGGGGGCGTTCAATTCAGGGTCGTCCGATTGGGGCGCCTCAGTCGGCTCTCCCTTGATGACCGCCTCAACGGTATCGCGCGCGACCTTCAGAAGTGTTTGTTTTTGGACATCGTTCATTTTTTTAGCCGCTAAACATTCTGCCCAACAACTTTATCGCATAAACCACACAGATGAGCAATATAATAACAACAATAGTGGCAATATTGAAATATTTTTCTATCAACCGCCGTGCTTTCTCACCGAGAAAATAGAAAAGCAGCGACTCGCCTCCAAATCTCATCGTGCGGAACACGATGCTTATACCCACAAACTTTAACACTGAAACGTTCGCCATAGCTCCACCGACCCAACTGAAAATCATATAAGGCACAGGTGTCAAAGCAGAAACAGCAATTGCCCAAACGTTATATTTTTGATAAATTTCCAAGGCTTTTTGAATCTTGTCTCCTAAATCAATAAGGCCAAAACTTATCCATTCCAAGAACTGCGCAACGAATCCCAAGAAGTGCTCTAACCGCTCCGGCCCGATAGCCAGGCCAAGGGAAAAAGCAATCGTCCCTCCCATGACAGAAAATAACGCACAGGTCAGGCCGTATCTTAGCGAGCGCTTCGGCTTACCCAGGCAAAGCCCCACGACAAGAACATCCGCAGGTATCGGCACGCATATCGGCTCGGTCAAGGCAAGCACAATAAGCGCCGCCATCCCGTAGCGCGTATCAGCCCAGTGAACCACCCAGTTGTACAACCGCCTGTGCCAATGCCACCAGGCAACGGATTTGTTGCTCGTCGCTCGTCGCTCGTCGCTTGTTTTATCGATTATTGCTTCATCATTCGGCATTCAATATTCCTTATTCTCCACAGGACACCTTGCGGTGGATATTCTTTTTGTCATTCCTCTAATCCCTCAAACAGATTAGGTCCCTCGTCTTTCAGCTTCTGAGGCGTTTTGGGTCTGGAAGTCTCGTTCTGCTTATTAGAAGGAAATTCTATGATTTTTATACCTGTGCCGGTTTCGGGTTCTGGCTCTTGCTTATCAGCAGGAATAAAAGGTATCAGTCCCATCCGATACGCCTCTTCCTGCATCTTGCGTGGGGTGTCGCGGATATCCATCACTAATCCACCGACATCAAACATCCAGACTAACGGGGTGTCCGCGAGCATAGCTGGTGTACACCAGTCCGGGTCCAACGTAGTAATATCGAGCTTGTCGCGGATGATTCTTGACTTGGTCATCATTGTTCCTTTTGAGACCCCGAAACCTTCCGCCAACTGTGCCGATGTTATATGTGGGCTGCGATTGGGGTCATGCAGAAAATTAACCCAGCCGACAGCGTGAACTACCCCGCTGGCCCAGCTGGCCGGTTTGCTGCCGCTCAGCAGCCAACGTGTTCGGCAAATTGCACCTGCCATCTGCTCGCAAAGCTCCTTGTAATCCTCATTGAGGTGAGCATCGCAGAATGCATCTATCAGCTCCACAATTTGCTTAAAAAACTGCCGATTCTTTTTAGGAATACGCATCTTTGCCGCTTTGTCCATACTCTTTTCCATCTCTATCTCCTATCTGATTAAAGCTCAACATAAGTCATCCTCATCGCAAGGCCTGCTTCGCACGCTGCGGCGATCCTGCTGCTCCTTGTCATTCCGAGCGCAGCCGAGGAATCTATTAAAATTGGTAGGGTGGGGCTTGCCCCACCATTTTAATTTTTAATTTTCTCTGTGGTTTTATTCCTGTTTTTCTTCTCGTCCGCAAACTTCCCTGCCGGCCCACCGGCCGTAAACAATACCGCAAACCGCGTTACCAACGCACCCAAAAGAACATAACCCAAAATCACCTGCAACATTAATAATGTCTGCCCTACCCAGCTATCAGGGTTAGCAGCAATGTCACCAAATCCTAATGTCGTCATTGTAACAACCGAAAAATACAATGCATGCCAAAATCCTCTAATATCACCAACCACTTGGTTGACCATGACAAAGGTTGGACATAGCCAATAGACTACTGCAAATGCTATCGACAAACCAAAAAAAGTTGCAATTACTCTCCATGTACGAAGACCATAATCGCTGATTAACCAAAATGGCCAAATAAATAATCTTTTTAGAATTTGCTGCCACCAGTAACCTTTCTTATACCATTCCTCCCAGTTCATCCGCCGAATATTATATTCCAAAAGCTGTTTTGTACCTGGATCTATTATAACGTTGTCCAAAGGGATGCCGGTGAAATCCGTAAAACGCTCAGTTTTTGAATAGCGATTGATTTTACAGTCCCAAAATATTGTTGCTCCATCCACCACAGATGCCCTTACTTGGCATCCCTTTAAATTTGAGTTCATAAATTTAGTTCCGTTTAGACATGATCTATTGAGACGAGCATTTTTCAGAATAGCATCATTAAAATTGCATTCCTCAAAATGAGCTACTTCCAACTTTGCATCTACCAAATGAGTTTTTTGAAAATCTGCATTTTGCGATTCGGCGGACCAAAATTTGGTATTATCCATTTTAGAGCCAGCGAAAACTGCGTTTCGTAGGTCGGACCATTCGAAAACACTTCCTTTAAGATGTACGTCAGCATAAGACGTGTAAGTGCCTGTTGACTCCTTAAGGATAGATCCTTTCATAAAATTTGCTTTTCTTAGCCAAAAATGAGAAAAGTCTTTGCCTTCTAACCAAATTTCTTCATCAGGATTCTTTTCTCGCCATTCGTTCCACTCGGTCATATCTTTTTTATCCCTGCAGCGTTTGAGCATATCATACTGCTCCTGGCTGAACCGACGGCCCTCCTTCGGTTTTCCATTTTTCGATTCCGATTCGTCCATCTGCTTTAGTGAAATTATGCAATTTCTTGGTACAATTCGTTTAGCTGACTGCCTATTGTTCTATATTTATCAACAGCATTCTTATACAAATTACATTGTTTGTTATGTTCAGTTAAACTGTATTTTTCTGAACCCTCGCTTTTGAGGTGAAGTTGGTGGATTATCTCTTTGAGCAGAGAAACTGTTTCTATTAGTGCCATACAATATTTAGATAAGAAATGAGCGAAACGATTCTCTTTCTGCGTTAAATCTTCTATCAAACTGTTGATTTGCTGGTTACAGGTTTCCAGTTGAGATAGAATTTGTTTTGCTCCGCTGTGTAAGTGACCGAAATCAATCGGTTTGAAGATAAATGGCAAGGGGATAATCTTCCGCCACGAAAATTTGAATATGGCGTCGTTGATCTCAATATATCTGCTTAAAAGTTCGTTTACTTCTACAGCGATTAATTTTAATTCTTTTTTTAACTCCGACATCTTGTTTCCTTCAAACCTAGGTAGGGTGGGCTTCAGCCCACCGATAGCGTTGTGGTGGGGCAAGTCCCACACTACCTAAGTATTTTTCATTTTTCGATTTCGATTCGTCCATTTATTTTACCCTCTTCATATCCGCTAAAAAATAATACTCACCAATTAACCAATTAACTACTCACCTTTTATCTTGAGTCTTCTCCTGCAATTTTCATATTCAGAATAAGGCCAACCTGCTGTACTGTCAACGAGCGATTCTAAATTCTAAAATATCCTTTACTGTGCAGGGCGATTGTATTAGCATATAGTTATGATTGAAAAGGTTGTTACAAAGTGTAGTCTGCAGGATTGGTCTAAGATTAAAGACGACCTGAATTACTGGTTAAGTAAAACACCGCAAGAGAGAATCGCAGCCGTTGAGCACTTAAGAAGGTGCTATTATGGAGATTCAGCCGGACTTCAAAGAACTGCTCGAGTTGTTAAACGCTCATAACGTGGATTATGTTATTGTCGGGGCATATGCACTTGCGTTCCACGGTGCGCCGCGATTTACCGGCGACATCGATATCTTCGTAAAACCCGACCCCAAAAACGCCGAGAGCATTTTAGCCGCCCTTAAAGAATTCGGCTTCGGCTCTTTAGATTTGAACAAATCAGATTTTCAGCAGCCGGACAAAGTCATCCAGCTTGGTGTTCCTCCTGTTCGTATAGATTTGCTCACTTCACTCACGGATGTCCCCTGGCAGCAGGCTTACTCAGGCAAAGTAGAGGGAGCTTATGGTGATGTACCGGTCTATTTCCTTGGCCGTAAAGAATTCCTTGCCAACAAAAAAACCTTAGGAAGAAAAAAAGACCTGGCAGATATAGAAGCCCTCGGTGAAGATTGATACGACTGTTCTCGTCATTGCGAGCGAGGCTAAGCCGAGCGCGGCAATCTCAACTTCTCAATTCTCTATGCCTTTGTGCCCTTGCCCCTGATTTTCATGTTCAGAATAAAGCCAGCCTGCTATACTGTCAACGGGCAAATTCAGTATCTTAAACGGGTCACGAGCGACGAGGCACGGGCCACGAGCTATGGTTGATAAAGAACAATTTGAAACTCTCGGCGATGGCTTATTGGTAAGAGCGCCTGCCAAAATCAATTTGTCTCTGCTTGTAGCCGGCAAACGTCCGGATGGTTTCCACGAATTGGAAACGATAATGGCCAAGGTCAACTGGTACGATGAAATCCTCATCGAGCCGGGCCTAAAAGCCGACATCGAGCTCATCTGTAATGGACCGCAATGGGCACCGGCGGGAGAGGAAAATCTCGTCTATCGGGCTGCCAAACTGCTCCTGGAATGTTGCGGTTTAATATCTGATATCAAAATCACCCTGACAAAGAATATCCCCGCCGGCTCAGGGCTCGGCTCGGCCAGCAGCGACGCAGCGGCAACTCTTATCGGGCTTAACCAATACCTGGAGTTACAACTTCCCAATCGCCAGCTCGCCAAACTGGCACCGAAGCTCGGCAGTGATGTAGCTTTCTTTTTGGGTGGCCCGCTGGCATTTTGTACAGGAAAAGGCGAAAAAATAAAAAAATTAGATAAAAATTTCAACTTTCTGGCCCTTTTAATACTTCCTGACGTAAGTGTTTCCACACAAAAGGTTTACGCCAATTACAAGCATAATCAGCCCCTCTACGAAAAGCTCAGCACTCAAATAAACAGCTATATCCCAAAAAAGAGAATTGATTTAGTGGTAAAGATGTGCGCAAATATGCTGGAAATAAGTTGTTACAGTTTGGTGGAAGGTCTTGCCGAACTGAAAGCAAAAATTGAATCGCTGGGTATCGGGCCTTGCTGCCTGAGCGGTAGTGGTTCAGCAATGTTTTGTATCATCGAGAGCGGGGATGAAGAGATAGCCGGGCAATACAAGCACAAACTTGAAGAAAAAATTGGTTGCAAAAGCATTATCGCCAGTAGCAATAGATGGTAAACTTTTAAGCGAGGCAAAGAAAATGGAAATCACTGAGGTCAGAGTCAAGCTGATTAGCAACAAAGATGACAGGTTAAAAGCTTTTTGCTCAATAACGATGGACAATGAGTTTGTGGTTCGCGACATCAAGGTCATCGAAGGTACGAACGGTTATTTCGTCGCTATGCCTTCCAGGAAAATGAGTGACCATTGCGAAAAGTGCGGAGGCAAAAACCATCTTAGAGCTAAATACTGCAATAACTGCGGGGCGGCACTCCAGGAAAACCGGGTAAAAAAGGATTTCAAGGGCAGAATGAAGCTGCACGCCGATATCGCCCATCCGATAAATACGGAATGCAGAAAAAGAATTCAGGCAAAAGTTACTGCCGCTTTCAAAGAAGAGTTGGAAAAATCAAAGCAGCCCGACTATAAACCAGTCGAGCTGGATGAGCCGGACGATGAAGTTCCCGAAATAGTCTCGTAGTAAAGGAAACCCATTTTACAGTACCTCGCAAAATGGGAATCTAAAGACAAAAAGCCGGACACAAACACGCTACTAACCAGACACCTATTGAGACTCAACCACCCCTCAATTATCTATCAGACTTGGCGCAAAACAGCCCCCCTATGCAGTAAGGTCCTCAAGAACCTTATCGAGAGCAAGATCCAAATGCTCGTTGAAATCGTATTTACCTTCTGTAAGCTGCTGGCGGACGTCGAGAACTTTCTCTTTACGGATCTCCGGCAGCGAAGCAATCTTTTTTAACACCTGACCAATAGGCGTAGTGTTAATATTTTCAAGAATCTGCTCCATAATCAAATCCTTATCCGGAGCAAGGCTATCTTCGACAGGATTCACTTTACGATTTTCGCCTTTAAAACGGCTTCTGAAATCGAAATCGGGCATTCAGACTACCTTGCATGACAAGCTTCGAGGCGAAACGTCCTTTTCCCCCTCAAAGCTAATAACCACTATATCTTGTGTGTCCCCTTAATCCCTTAGGAGGCCCAAAATAACCTTCTAATACTGGTATCGACAATAATGGTCTGAAAACTTTAGAAAAGTTTTCTATTTAGCTAACTGTTGCGAAAGCCGAAAGTTATACAAATTTGCGGCAAAAACCGGCTTACCAATACTAAAAAATCAGCTTTTGAAGAAGACCTATTTTAACACCAGAGACAGCCGCTAAGGTCTGTCTGGGGGAATTAGGCAATATACTATATATAGTGTTAGCCAAAAATTGCTGAGCACAAGAAAACTGAAGCAGCGTGGTTGTGTATACGCCCAAGATTCGGACCCGCCGAAAGGCGGATTCTCGCCGCAGAATTCCAGGCAGTGTTGATCTCGAGATTTGGATTATTTGGCCTGCCTTTGCGGACTGTGAATGTGGGTTTACTTTCATAATACCCTGTAGCACAAAAGTTTATATTCATTCTTTTTAAAATTGGCCCATTCGACTGCGCTCAGGACAGGCTTTGATTGGGTTTGTTTTTTTGGAGCCTGAAGGCGGTTTCATTTTCATAATCCTCTATAACATATAAGGTTACGTTCATTTTTGGCCTTTGAAGAAATTGGGTTTGAATTGGCTTTGTTTTTTCGGACTGTGAAAGCATCGTTTTTTCTGTAATCCTTTGTTATAAGTGATTTTATATTCATTTGGGCTTTTCGGAGATTGGGTTTGATTGGGTTTGAATTGGGTTTGTTTTCACCAAGTGTCCAATTGGCAATATTTTCATAATCAGTTGTATTATATGGATTTACGTTCATTTGGGCCTTTTGAAAATTGGGTTTGTTTTGTATAAAAAGAGCTGATTTGTAGAGG
>JBDRTM010000036.1:0-3142 GCA_043824065.1 Planctomycetota bacterium
GCATCTCCAACGACGCCAAAGTCAGCTTTAAGCTCGGCTATGGGCACATTAACTTTTTGTGTACCTTTTTCTTTCGAAACCGATATCGCTTTAATCCTGCCTTCTATAATCGCCACTTTTTCCACCTGTTTTTTCGAGCAGTTTAACTTCGTTAATTGTCATTGTCTTTGCAGTCCTTATGGTAATATCTTTGTCGCTTACATCTATCATACCACCATTATTTGCCAAAGCTCTTAACCTCCAACTTTGCACATGGAAAATTCTTCTTTCAACGAGCTCAGTTTTGTATAGTTACCCTTTTCGCTAATTATCCTTTTCAGCAAATCTCGCATCTGCCGGTCACTTGCTCGGTTCCGGATTAGTCTTTTAAGGTCGTAGGTATGAGCCGAATACAAACATGGCTTAATTTTTCCATCGCTGGTCAGACGAATTCGGTTGCAGGAGCGACAAAACGTTGTACTTCTCCCGGCAATAAAACCTATTGCCCCGGCCGAATCCTTGATTTTGAAGTATAAGGCAGGCCCGCTGCCGCGTCCGATTGCTGCATTGGAAAGAGGCCCAAATGCACGTTCAATAACGTTCCGAATCTCACTATAAGGCATGTAGTCGTTGGCAGGATGAGTGTTCTTGTTGGTCGGGCAGTATTCGATGAACCTGACCGTCACCGGAAGGTCAATGCTCATCCCGGCAAGGGCTGGAATCTGAGAATGATTGATTCCCCTTAGAATCACGGCGTTGACTTTCACCGGCTGTAAACCGACTTCTATTGCTTTGTGAATGCCGTCTACTACTCTCGAGAGAACATCACACCCGGTAATCTGCTTATAGTTTTCTGCTTCCAACGAATCGACGCTTATGTTGACTCGATCCAGCCCTGCCGCTTTGAGTTTATCGGCCATCGGTTGAAGCCAGACACCATTTGTTGTAAGCGTAAGCTCTTTAATATCCTTAATGGCAGCCAGTCTTGCTATGAGCGATGTCATATTCCTTCTTACCAAGGGTTCACCGCCCGTGAGCCGGACCCTATCGATACCACAATCGGCAAAAAGCCGGACAATACGATGGATTTCTTCAAACGTGAGAATTTCATTCTGGTTTATGAAATCGCAATCATCCGGAGGGCGGCAGTACACACACCGTAAATTGCATCTATCGGTAACAGAGATTCTCAGACACTTCACACGCATTGTCTCGCGACGTCCCATAGTTAACTATCACTCAAATCAACCTAACTCGAATAATTGCTCCCTTTTCAATTTCCGCAACACCAACATTATTTTTCCTGCTCACAAGTTTTCTAAAGTCGTTCATCCCGTCCCGTCTTTGCCGCAAGGCATCCTGTGGACGACGGGCGGGATTCATTCCGACTTTTTCGAAATCCTCAAATCAACTGTCTCAATATCACCAACGCCACGTAAAGATTTAACCATGCCAATAACAGTTTGGGAAATAAAGCCCTCAACAAAATTATTTAGCTTGATCTCTTTGCCGTTAACTTTCAATTCAGCCCGGGCTATTGGTTCTTGATTTACCTTTTGCACAATACTTATCAAATAGGAACTGTAAGGTTCAAAGGCTCTTAGCACATCTGAAGCCACAAAGGGGCGTGCCGGCGCGCCAAACGGTACTTTTGCGGAATTCTGTTCTCAGATGGGCAGGGACGCCGAAGCGCCAAGGCCCTCCTCGCAGCACCTTGTGCTCTCCCTGCCACGGCGGCCGTATGTCACCTTGTGCATAACGTTGGTATGCGTCTTTCTCATACCAATCAGCGCTCCATTCGTAAACGTTTCCGATCATCTGGTAAAGCCCGTATGGGCTGCGCGCGGTTGGGTACACCCACACACTGGTTATTTCCTCCGGCTTTCGTTCTCCCATTGTGGGCAGAGGTCTTCCTGCTCCCCATTCATCCCCCCAGGGATATAGTCGTCCATCGACTCCCCTGGCACCTTTTTCCCATTCCAGCTCGCAGGGCAATCGCAGGTGAGCCCACTTGCAGTACGCCGCAGCGCCCTCCCAGGTAACCCATACCACGGGCAAATCGGCCTTTTCGGGATCCACCTCGTATGTGTGGTCCTTTTTGTGGATCGCAGCAGACTGGCGGAGATTGATCCAACTCACCAAATTCGTGGAATTGGGGGAGCGCTTGGTTAGAAACTGGGCGTACTGGGCGTTCGTCACACAGGCAAGTGCCAGATAATATGGGTGCAGATGCACACGGAAGCTGTCCTTGCCTGCTAAGAAATCTCCTTCAGGCACAAAGGCCAAAACGGTCCCATCTCTGCTATTCCGAAATCGCCATGCTTCTTTTGAAGGAGAAAGTGTTAGTGTAGATGCGGATGGCTGGTTGGCCAGCAATTCAGCAGCTTCTGAGACATCACGTCCCAAAGACGTGAGGATTCGGCGTACGGAATCTGCCATGGTGAAGACGTAGCCCAGCAAAAGCGCTTCTATTGCTTCCGGAGTATTCAAGGATTTGAGACCTTCCTCTACGATGCGTCTGACCTCTTCGTCGCTATTGGCAAGTGCGGAGACGAGAAAAGGTACCGCCTGTGCCGTTTTATTGGCCGCCAGTTTTATGCAAGCTGTACGACGGATGCGCCCGTCGAAGAACGGTACTTTACAATTCAGCTGTCTTGCCCACTTCAGTATTTTGCTTTGAGGCACCATTGTGTTAGTCCTCCTTCGTTGATGAATTCTTTGCAGGAGAACTCATACCAAGAAGTCTGTCGGCTATTCGCCGTAGGAACATCGGGTCGACTGGCTTTTCAAGGTAAACATCAGGCTCGATCCCCAGAAAGTCATAAATATCTTGAGTAGAAAAGTCGATGCCGAGTCGCTCGCCAACGCCGGTGAGCATGATAACAGGGATATTTTTAGTTTTGGGGTCTGCTTTTAGATCCCGCAGGGTGTAAAAACCCGGTTGCCGAGGCATGTATACATCGAGTATAATCAGGTCTGGAGGTTCCTTGCGGGCTTGAGATAGTCCTGCTAATCCATCGCTCACACCTAAAACCTCATATTTCTCGGGCTCGAGCGTGGTGCGTACAAATGCCACGGCAGTTTGGTCATCGTCTACGACGAGCACTTTTTTCTGTTGAGAGTTCATATCTCTTCCCTCAAAAATTATCTGTCTGGCTAATTT
>JBDRTM010000037.1:0-7401 GCA_043824065.1 Planctomycetota bacterium
CGTATAATACATATCTAACTAATGGATTAGGGTCACAATAAATAATCAATAGTCAATAGTCAATAATCAATCAGAAAGGGGGATTCCCAATGGCCACCGAAGCCCAAACTTGTGCCATAGGTATCCGCGCCAACCGGCCCAACGCTATACGCTGTACGCTATACGCTGTACTAATTATGCAAAACAAACCCAATCTTGTCCGCCGTAGGCGGATTGCAAATGAACGTAAATATTTATTATACAAAGGCATATAACAATGAAACCGCCTCAGGCTCCAGAAAAAACAAACCCAATTCAAACCCAATCAAACCCAATCTCCGAAAAGCCCAAATGAATGTAAACTCACTTATAACAAAGGATTACAGAAAAAACGATGCTTTCGTAGTCCGAAAAAACAAACCCAATTCAAACCCAACTTCCGTAAAGCCCAAAATGAGCGCAAACTTATATATTATAGAGGATTATGAGAATGAAACCGCCTTCCGGCCCCAAAAAAACAAACCCAATTCAAAGCCAATTTCAAACGAATGTAAGGCAGGCTATTGCCCTGGAGTTTTTCGACTGATACAGCTCCGTAAACTCCGAGTGGATGGATGTACCGTCGGGCCTGTGCCCGGGGGTCTGTACGGCGACCCGGAGCTTGAATTTGCAGTGCTCGACACATACGGGTACAGCAGCCTTGAGTTTTTTAAAGGATACGGAAAGCCCCGCCCTGTTGATTCAAAGGCCCGGATCCGCCGGAAACTGTATATTGTGTATGAACTTATAAAATACGCATTCATTCGCTTTGCTCGTGGCAAAAGTATGTCAACCGGCAGAAGTCGCGTTGCACACTGCAAAAGAATATTAGATGAGCTTGAGTAAATGATGTGTCATTATTATTAAGAGATTAGAGACTATGGATTCAGTAATCACAATTCCCGCACTTGGCGATAATTTTATTTACCTGTATCGTTATAACCGAAGCAACGCGCTTCTCGTTGATCCAAGCGACGCTTCCCTGGTACTGGGCACCTTAAGGGCACACGGCCTGGACCTTAACCACGGTTCTTGCCACACACCATCATTGGGACCATACCGCCGGTATTATTGAACTGAAGGAGAAAACCGGCTGCAAGGTCATCGGCGGCGATAAGCAAAGAATACCTGGCATTACCCGATGATACGCTTATTTATTGCGGACATGATTACACAGTGGAAAACTATCAATTTGCTTTGAGTATTGAGCCGGATAATCAAGCTGTCAAACGATGCCTGAACGAAGTCAGACAGGCCCAAAGGGCAGGCAGGCAAACCGTTCCACCGGAAGGTGTCCCTTTCGGGACTTCCCGCCGTGTCGCGGCCACGGCGCGACAGGCAACAATGTTACGTGAAAGGACAACAAATCCCTTTCTCCGGGCCGATACTTCAGAACTTAAAACCGCGCTTGATATGCCTCAAGCCCAAGCCGTGGAGGTCTTTGCGGAGCTGCGGCGGCGCAAAGATGTCTTTTTCGTTTAAGGTTGTCGATGCTTGTATCGATGCTCGCCCTGGAAGCTCGAAGCTCGTGCTATCTTTTTACAAAGTCCTGGTCCAAAGCCGAATTCTCCACAGGACGCCTAACGACGGTGAATTTTATCCGGTATCCGGTTTCCAGCATCCAGCTTCGATACCAGCTTCGACAACGACAAACCGGTCTCTGCACTTGCAGTTTTCTGGCTCTAAATTTAATACCTTCGCTCACCTTTTCTGATTGCTGGAATAAGTTGCGTATACTTAGCTTATTTGGTAAACTCCAGCTTGAATTTCAAAACCTATAAGGAGAGTGTTATGCTTATTGTCCACGTTTTCGTCAATGTTAAGCCCGAACAGGTTGAAGCCTTCCGGACAGCCTCACTCGAAAATGCTCGTAACAGCGTACAGGAACCAGGCATTGCCCGATTTGATGTTCTCCAAGAACAGGATGAACCCACGCGCTTTGTACTGGTGGAGGTCTATCGCACTTCGGAGGACCCGGGCAAGCACAAGGAAACAGCGCATTATCAAAAATGGCGAGATACAGTGACTGAAATGATGGCTGAACCACGCACAAGTATCAAATATACTAATGTGTTCCCTGACGACCAAGGCTGGGATTAGTTGAAGGGACCCACAGAAATCAGAAGTCAGATTTCAGAGGTCAGAAATCCGAAGTCAGAAATCCGAAGTCGGAAGTCAGAGTCTGTCTTCTGTTCTCTGTTTTCTGTCCGAGCGTAGGCGACAGGAGAATTATGAGATTTGAATTTGCAACAGCCACTCGCATCATATTTGGCCCAGGTGTAATCCGTGAAGTTGCATCTTTATCGGCCGAGATGGGAAAACGTGCTTGTGTTGTAACAGGCCATACTATCGAACGGGCCAAGTCGCTCCTTGAACAGCTCAAGAAACAGGGAATTGGATACGTGACGTTTAATGTGGTGGGGGAGCCGACAACGAGTGCAACAAAGGCAGGTGTAGAATTGGCCCGTCAGGCCGAAAGCGATTTAGTTGTCAGCATCGGCGGCGGAAGTGTCCTTGATACCGGCAAAGTCATTGCAGTGATGCTGACCAATAGCGGCGAACTGGAGGATTATCTGGAGGTGGTCGGCGCCGGTAAACCACTTTCACATAGTGCCGTGCCGCACATCGCGATTCCAACTACCGCAGGAACTGGCGCTGAGGTTACGCGCAATGCAGTGCTCAAAGTACCTGAACACCAGGTCAAAGTGAGCATGCGGAGTCCGTTGATGCTGCCTCGTCTGGCTGTGGTTGATCCTGTACTGACTCATTCGATGCCGCCATCCGTAACGGCCAGCACGGGCTTGGACGCACTGACACAGCTCATGGAAGTTTATGTCTCCAACAAGGCAAATCCGTTGACAGACAGTATTTGCCGAGAGGGCCTGAAACGTGCCGGGCGTTCTCTACGTCGAGCTTATGAAGATGGTGGCAATCAAATCGCCCGTGAGGACATGGCCCTGGCAAGTCTCTTTAGCGGATTAGGCTTAGCTAATGCGAAGTTAGGGGCAGTGCATGGTTTTGCCGGGCCGCTGGGTGGTATGATTTCTGCTCCACATGGGGTTATATGCGCCCGGCTATTGCCCTTTGTTATGGATGCCAATGTGCGGGCATTAAAGAGTCGTGAAGCCGGCTCAGCGGCACTGGCGAGGTATGATGAGATAGCCCAACTGCTGACCGGCAAGGCTGCCGCACAAGCGGCTGATGGGGTCGCATGGGTGCAAGGTCTTTGTGCAGTATTAAAAGTACCGTCGCTGGCTGAGTTCGGATTGAAAGAACAGGATTTCCCAACGATAGTAGCGAATTCTCAAAGGTCGAGCAGTATGAAAGGGAACCCAATTGAATTGACAGAGGACGAATTACTGGAAATCTTGAAAAAAGCCAATAAGCAAATGAAGTAATAGAACTTGGTAAGCTCCGGGGACAATCCCTAATTCCGACAACTTTAGTATGAGGCTACCATACTATGGCTACATGCAAAAAATGTGGCAAAGTCTCAGAGGAAATAGCTAAAGTATTATCCCTTTGTGTTGAGTGTATTCGCAAGGCGGACAACAAGTCTCTGGTTGAGCTTGAAGCAATCCATGCGCGAAGCCGCCACGAATTTAACCTTCCCGCTTCGCCTCCATCCAGTCCGGATGGAATTCAATGCAGGCTCTGTCGAAACAAATGCCGAATTTCTATTGGTGGGCGAGGCTATTGCGGTGTGCGGAGAAACGAAAATGGGCATTTGAAAGGTGGTACTCCCGGGGAAGCTGCGGTTTCATGGTATAATGACCCGCTGCCAACCAACTGTGTTGCAGATTGGGTATGCGCGGGCGGCAGTGGTGCCGGATATCCCCAATGGTCATACCGACCCGGCCCGGAACAGGGTCACGTGAATCTGGCAGTATTCTATCAAGCCTGCACATTTGATTGCCTGTTCTGCCAGAATTGGCACTATCGAGAGCGTTCCATAATGAACAAAACACGCACCGCTGCCGAGCTTGCAGAAGCAGTAACAGCCCAGACTTCGTGTATCTGCTTCTTTGGTGGTGATCCAACCTGTCAGTTGCCTCATGCATTAGCGGCTTCAAGACTGGCACGCAAACAAAACCGGCAGAGGATATTAAGAATCTGCTGGGAGACAAACGGTTCTATGAGTCCGGAGCTGCTGGAGGAGATGATGAGTTTATCTGTAGAAAGCGGTGGCTGTGTCAAGTTCGATTTGAAAGCTATGGATGCCAATATCCATCGCGCTCTTTGCGGCGTTGACAATAGCCGTACGTTTGAAAACTTTGCAGCGGCAGCCAGGTACATTTCGGAAAGGCCGGAACCACCGCCACTTGTTGCCAGCACGCTACTGGTGCCAGGTTACATTGATGTCAAAGAAATAGAAGCGATAGCGTCGTTCATCGCTAAACTGGACCCAAACATACCGTATGCTCTTCTTGGGTTTCACGGTGATTTCCTTATGACAGATCTGCCCTCAACGTCATGGAAGCAGGCAGAAAGTTGCCTTGAAGCTGCAACCTCAGCAGGATTGAAACGTGTGCGAATAGGCAATGTTCATATACTTCATTGAAATAAATGGAAGCCAATGCCGAAAAAACATTACGGATATTCACCCCACCCCTCGGAGGGGCGGGATTCACGATTGGTCATTCCAATCTTCCTTTCGAGCAGTTTTTATCGCTGCTTAAGGAATTCGGAATTTCTCTCATAGCTGATATCGGGCAGGTGTATTGAGATATTTGTTCCGGTGATATTTCATCAGCACCCCTGTGCTTTCTTGTGAAAGCAAGAACGGGGGCACCCAAAAAACAAGAATTCTACATATATACTATGGTGATATCTACCCATCGCAGTATAATGCTGTCTTTTTCTGGGTTCTCCGAAAGGAGTCCTTCGGACTGTAATGAAACAAACGTTTTCTAAACGCGTTGGTCAAGCTCTCGAAAACGTCTGGCCCCTATACGGGGCAGTGTTTGCGATGGCGATAAGTCTAAGCGTGTTGTGGACGGCCATGCCGTTTATCATACGCAACATCGGCGGAACCGAAGAGCACGTCGGATACATTTGGGCCGCCAACATGCTCGGCTATATGTTGTGCCTGTTGTTTGCTGCAGTGATGTTGGGTCATATCAATCCCCGCCATACAACCCGCATAGCCGCCGCCGCTATGTTCCTGGCAACCCTCGTGATGGTCGTTGTGGTTTACTATGCAATAGCCCACAACCAGCTCGGCAGGCCCGCCCTTATCTGGACGATGATTGCCGCAGGCACAGTCGCCGGAGCAGCAATGTCACTCTTCTGGCCTTTTCTTATGAGCTGGGCCTCGGCCGACTACGAGGGCGCTATCCTGAACCGTCGCCTCGGAACCTACAACGGCATGTGGTCCGCTGCTGCAATCATAGGCCCTCTGATAGGTGGTGTGCTCGTAGATATGAGCACCTTGGGGCCGATCGTGGTGGGTGTTGCGTGTCTGGCGATTTGCTTTCTGCTGCTCTGTCTCGCTCATGATGAGTGTGCCGGAACTGCTGCTTCTATTAAACTCCTCGATGCACCGGAAATCCCCTTTGACAAGGGGCTGCTATTGCGCCTCAAGTGGATGGCCCGCATTGCTCTGTTTTGCTCCTGGGTTTGCCTGGGCGTGTCACGGTCGCAGTTTGCACTGTTGTTTACCGGTATGGGATTTTCGGAAACGCAGTTCGGGATAATTATCACGATATTCGGAATTTTCAACTTCCTCGTTTTAACCGGCGCAGGCCGCCTCGGCTTCTGGCATTTCAAACCGGTACTTCTTCTCGGCGTTCAGATGGTCCTTGCTCTTTCTCTTGTTCTAATCATCTTCGGCCGCACGCTCTGGGCCTTTGTCCCCTCATTTGTGATTATGGGCTCCGGCTTTGGCTTTGCCTACAGCTCTCACCTCTATTACGGTGCCTGCAGCAGCAAAAAACGCTCCTCCCAGATGGCAATACACGAAGTTACCATCTCACTCGGCGTCATCCTCGGCTCCGGGGCCGGGGGGTACCTGTCCAGAAACTTCGGAATCTACTGGCCCTACTGGTTCGCTATCATTGTTCTTGCTCTTGGTCTGATTGCTCAAGTGGTCGTATGGTTCGTGCTCCGTAAGTCCTTAGGGACGCCTTCAGGCGGAGTCCTTCGGACTAAAACCCGGGCAGCACAGCAAGCCCCCGCCGGCAACAAGCGGGGGCAAGTCTGCATAGTTCCACCCCAGAGAACAGAGGACAGAGAATCTGACTTCTGACATCTGACATCTGACTTCGGACATCTGACTCCTGGCCGGCAGGTCCATCTCTGCATGTCCGCATCGGATGAATATAGAACTGCTCCCAAATCAGGTTTGCTGCCGCGTGAGTGCCGGCTTGCTCGAAACATCCTGTCCCAATACGCTTCGTAGGCCAGTGGGTCCTGTCCGATCAGGTTTCGCTTGAAGAACCGGTCAACGAACATCGCCGCCTCGTTATCAATCGGGCCATAGAGACCCGTCAGGCCCTCGTTGGTATGGACTTTCAAATAGAGGACCTTTCTCTTGTTCTTTCCTGTTACCTGGAGGACTTCGACTTTTGTGATTTTCAAGTCCGCTCGCTTGCTTTGGCCCAAAGACCCGAGTGGCTCCATAGTAGGCACGACTTCAGCACTACGCAGTATCCCTTGCGGGAAAGCACCCAGGCTGGGGACTACACCCAGGGCTGCAAGGCTCGTTAAAAAACTGCGTCGCTTCATACGGTCAACCATCTGTATCTCCTTTCGCTGGAGAAATCGTTTTCATCAAACTGTATCCAAAACACTCTGAGGTTACTTCGCCACATTGTGATAGCTATCACCGCTGCTGGGTTATTCCTTCGGGGTGATTGTAAGGGAAACAAGGGCATATGTTACAGGTCGGGTCAGGTTGATGCCCAATCGGGTGGGTTGTTTTCGGGCGCTGACGTTTTCCTGAATTGTTTCCGGCTGGATTTCGAAGTCGGCACCAGTGACTTTTATGTCCACCTGCAGAGCCTTTTCTGAGTCATAGACAATCAGCGAAGAAGGAGAGGATTGTTTCCAACTGTCGAAGGTTATCAGGGCCGTACCAAAGTCGCAAGGTCGATAGACATCGTTGATGATTTCGATATTTGCTCCAAATTTGGCAGCTTGTTTGACCTTGTTGTCTTGGAGCAGGACCACCTTAAAATTGGTGGCTTGATAAATAATTTCGCTGAGCATGACATAATAGCCAAAGCCGTAGTTCCAATGACTCTCTGCCAGCGAGTACGGTTGCCAGTGCGGGAGAAGTCAAGATACAAATCGTCAGGTTGATTGGGAATGGGTTTTTGCAGAAGCTGCTCAGCATCGAGGATTATTTTCTTAAATGAATCATTCCGGGCCAGTTTTTCCCAG
>JBDRTM010000038.1:0-5012 GCA_043824065.1 Planctomycetota bacterium
AATGAGATTCTTCACTTCGTTCAGAATGACAAGCTGCCTTATATTATTGTTAATACGGTACTTATGGTTATTAGTGCTGCGAAGGCTGGAAGCTTTGGCGACGGAGCGCAGACTGCTATTCATGCTTGCCCGCCTTGTCGCGGCTACGTCGCGACAGGCCCGCCTGCTCGGTGGCCGCAGCGATGCTTGCGCCCCGTTCGAAGGAGGTGCCCTGCTCAGCCAAACACTTCTCCAGTGCCGACAGACATAACATCACATTACTAAGTGTGCAGGCCGAGCCCATCAAGCCGATACGCCATGCCTTTCCTTTGAACTTGCCCAGTCCGCCGCCGATTTCGATGTTGAACTCGTTGAGCAGTTGTTTTCGTACCGTAACGTCGTCCACACCGGCGGGTATGGCAACCGCATTTAGCATGGGCAGCTCATAGCCCGGCTGGGCCACGTAATTGATTCCAATGGCCGACAGCCCGGCCCGGAGGATCTTGTGGTTGGCCAAGTGACGCGCCCATCGGCACTCCAAGCCCTCTTCCTTAACTATCCTTAAGGATTCCAACAAGGCGTAGTTCATATTAATCGGTGCGGTGTGATGATATAGTCGCTCGCTGCCCCAGTACTTGCGGATCAGGGAAGTATCCAGATACCAGCTCTGAACCTTGGTTTTGCGCTTCTCGATAGCCGCAACCGCTGCAGCACTGAAAGTCACCGGTGCCAGCCCCGGCGGACAGGACAGGCACTTCTGTGTGCCGGAATAGCAAGCGTCGATTTGCCAACCGTCCACATCAACCTCCATACCGCCCAGACTCGTGACCGTATCGGCCAGCAACAGAGCGCCGTGGTCGTGGACGGTCCTGGATATCTCGTCAAGAGGCTGATGTGCGCCCGTGGAGGTCTCAGCATGAACTATACCGACAACCTTGGCGGATTTCTTTTGGAGCGCCTCAGCAATCTGTTCCGGTGTAAACACCTTACCCCACTCGATCTCGATGGTGGTTACATCGGCCCCATACCGTTGTGCAACATCGGCCATGCGCGTGCCAAATACTCCATTAATGCAAATGAGTACAGGCTCACCCGGTTCCACAAGATTGACCACGCAGGTCTCCATGCCGGCACTGCCTGTACCGGACACTGCAAATGTCAGCTCGTTTTTAGTCCTGAATGTGTATTGGAGCAATTCGCGTATTTCGTTCAATATTTCCAGGAAAGCAGGGTCCAGGTGTCCAATAGTCGGACGTGACATCGCTTCCAGCACCCTGGGATCGACATCTGACGGCCCCGGCCCCATTAGTACACGTTTGAGGGTCTTAGGCGTATTCACTTGGCATTTCTCCTCTTATTCAGTGGTTTCAATTTTGGGTTCGTGTGTTATCTATTCCTTAAATTAAGTTGTATTTCCCATTTACTTGATTGTCAAGGTTACCTTTCCCAGCGTCCCGCAGTCCCGTTGGGTACAAAAATACTTACACCCATTGTAAATCATATTCATAGCTTCTACAATATATTAATCTTACACAATCGTTGTGGAATTGCTTATAATCACTACGGGTGTCATCCTATGCTGAAAGGAGAATTCATGAATATGGAATGCCTGAACGTCTCTGGCGGACCCCTGCTTGTGGCTGGCAGGGGCTTCACGGTCCTGTTCCTTTGCTCTTTTGCAGTTTCTGAGCTGCAGGCTGCATCGATTACCCTTTTGCTCGATGACAAAACTCCTCAGGCCGTGTTTGCCTCTCAAGACATTCAAACGGCGTTACGGGCAAAAGGACATAGTGTAAGACAGTCCCGTCTGACACAACTGGGCCAGGTTACGGATGGTGTGCGTATCGTTCTTTTGCTGCGCTCAAATACGGATATCACCCGTGAGATGCTGTCGGAAGTCCCGGAAGGGACGCCTTTCGGCGGAGCAAGCCCTCACGGGACATTAAGAAGCGAAGGCTACAGCATTCGCACCAGCTCCAAAGCCGGTCGAACTACTTACTGGGCTGTCGGCGCAGATGCGGCCGGTGTGATGTATGGGGGGCTGGAACTGGCTGAAGTCATCCGATTGGACGGCCTTGACGGCATTAAAGATGTCGATAACAATCCTTACATGGCCATGCGCGGCACGAAATTCAATATTCCATTGGATGTGCGCACACCCAGCTACACGGATGTCTGTGACGCTGCGCAAAATAACATTATCGAGATGTGGAACTTTGATTTTTGGAGAGAGTATATCGATAATTTGGCACGTTACCGATACAACTACATTTCTTTGTGGAACCTCCATCCTTTTCCTTCCCTGGTTAAAGTCCCGGACTATCCTGATGTGGCCTTGGATGATGTGAAACGTTCAAAGGTTCAATGGAAGGAATACTATTCGGGTAATGGGACAGGTTTTCAAAGTCCTGAGATTATGGAAAATCTTGAGACATTAAAGAAGATAACCATCGAGGAAAAAATTGATTTCTGGCGTAAAGTAATGCGCTACGGCAAGGACCGCAATATTGATTTCTATTTTATTACCTGGAACATCTTTGACTATGGGATCGACGGAAAATATGGCATTACCGATAATATAAACAACGAAACCACCATCGACTATTTCCGGAAAAGCGTGAAGCAGATGTTCCTTACCTATCCGGATTTAGCGGGCATCGGCCTGACCACAGGCGAAAACATGCCGAAAGCCACTTTCCAGCAAAAAGAGGACTGGGCGTTCAAGACCTATGCCCAGGGCGTGCTCGACGCCGCAAAGGCCCAGCCGGGGCGCAAAATCACTTTCATTCACCGCCAGCACCAGACCGGCGCTAAAGATATAGCCCGACGGTTCGCGCCTTTAATCGAGCACAAGGACATCGAGTTTATCTTCAGCTTCAAATATGCCAAAGCGCATGTGTACAGTTCGACCACGCAGCCTTATCACCCTGACTTTGTCAAAGATATCCAGGAGGAAGGCGACCTCAAAACCATCTGGACACTGCGAAACGATGACGTGTACCATTTCCGCTGGGGTGCCCCCGATTTTGTCCGCGAGTTTATTCAAAACATCCCCTATGACGTATCCAGAGGTTTCTATCTGGGCTCAGACCAGTACGTCTGGGGACGTGAGTTTTTGAGCACCGAGCCTGAGACACCGCGGCAAATCGAAATCGTGAAGCACTGGTACCATTGGATGATATGGGGCCGTCTTGGTTATGACCCGAATCTCAGTAATGAGCGTTTTATCAAGATAATCCGGCAGCGGTATCCCAATATTTCCGGTCCTAATCTGTTCACCGCCTGGCAACAAGCGTCTATGGTTTACCCCAAGACCACCGGTTTTCATTGGGGGTCCCTGGATTTTCAGTGGTATATCGAGGCCTGCAAGAGCCGTCCGGGCCCGGCCAAAACGCCAACCGGCTTTCACGATGTCAACCGCTTTATCTCTCTGCCGCCTCACGGAGGGACAGACTATGTTTCCATCCCTGATTACGTTGACGGCTTTATCACGGGCCAAGAGGTCTCCGGTACCACACCGATCGATGTATCCAATCAAATTCACGGTCACGCAGATAAGGCTCTGCGGATTCTGGACGGGCTGGCCCATGGGGGCGACAAAGAGCTGCGATTGACACTGGGAGACGTCAGGGCGATGGCTTATATGGGTAAATACTACGCGCACAAGATACGCGGCGCCACGGAACTGGCACTCTTTCGCAAAAGCCAAAAGCAACGGCATCGCAATACCGCTATCCAGGAGCTGACCAAGGCGGCACAGTACTGGCGCCTTTATGCTTCCACTGCACTGTGTCAATACAAAAATCCTTTGTGGACGAACCGTGTAGGCTACTGCAATTGGCGGGACTTGATGAAAGAAGTTTTGAACGATATCAAAACTGCCGGTGGCAGTGTACGTCTATCGTCAATGCCTCCCACGTCAGGTGGTACTATACTGGAGGCTGAGACCGCCATCTCTAATGGCCCTCAAAAGGCGGCCGGCAGCAGTGCATACACGGGAACCGGATACCTCGATTTCAATAGTGCAGCAGATGGGAGCTGGGTGGAATGGACATTCGATGCGCCCCAAGCAGGGACTTATATCCTGGAGATACGCTATGCGCTGGAGCAAGGCCGGTATCCCTCCAGGATGACAGTCAATGGAAATCGAAGATCCTTTCTAACAGGGGAAGGCGTGGGGGATATCGTCTTATGGACCACGGGTGGAAAATCCACGTGGGCCTGGGACAGAAAGGCAGTCGTGCTCCGGAAGGGAACAAATACTATCAGGCTCACACCTGGAGGTACGCCGCTCATCGATCATTTAAATGTGCTCTACGGTGGTCCTATTTCGGAACTTTAAATCCGGAATTTAATTTGGAAAGTGTATCCCAATCTGAAATCTCAAATTTCAAATTTCAAATTTATACGGACAGAGGAGTATTGATTATGAATCGACCCAAAGACTTATTTAGGCAATCGAAGATTCCTTCTAACATGAGAAGGTGGATGTGGGCAATTGTTTTGCCGATAATAGTGTGCCGACTTTGGTCGTCAGCTTGGGCTGAGCAGCCGAGTCAAGACAAGTGGTGGCTTGAAGCCAAGCGTATGATCCAGACAAACTTACGTGAAATCGACGCCACTATGGATATTGAAAAGTACGTGCAGGAGGTCAAAGACTTTGGGGCCAATGTAGTCTTATTCAACGTGGGGGGTATTGTCGCCAACTATCCTACGGACCTGGAAAATCACTGGCGTAACGCCTTCATGGAGGGAGACTTGGTTGGCACTGTGCTGAGTCGCCTTCACAAAGAAGGCATTCGTGTGATCGGCCGTTTCGATTTCAGCAAAATCAACGAGAAGTTCGCAGCCAAACACCCCGAATGGCTCTATGTCAGTGAAAAGGGTAGTCCACAGGACTCCATAAACTTTGGAACCGACAACACAGGATTCTTGCCTTCTTTTGCTCTTACGTTCCCTTCATACATTTGGCAAAAGTCGCCGCTTGAATTGGCCGATAGGAGGGAAGAGGATACAGGTTCTATTGTCTTGCT